>JBBSDY010000592.1:0-3541 GCA_038240245.1 Polyangiales bacterium | reverse complement strand
CGGCCTCGGCGACGATCCGCCGGGTTACCTCGAGGCCTTCGGCGCCCCCAGTCAGCGCCAGGCGGGGCTCGAAGGCACGGATGTCGACGGCAAGGCCGGCAATCTCCGCCTCGGCAATGTAAGGCGGGTTGGCCACGATGAGATCGAACGTCGGCGTGCCATGGTCACTGCTGCGGCCAGAAACCCCGGCGAGGGCCTGCAGCGGCTCGAACAGATCGCCGGCCAACCAGGCGATCTGGTGGGCGGTGCCCAGGCGGATGGAATTGTCGCGCGCGACGACCAGCGCCTCGGCCGACAGATCGACCGCCACCATCTTGCAGGCCGGCCGTTCGCGCGCGATGCAGATCGCCACGCAGCCCGAGCCCGTACAAAGATCGAGATAGCGTCCGGGCATGGCAAAGCTCGAGGTCCGGCGCAGCGCCGATTCGACCAAGATCTCGGTGTCGGGGCGCGGTATGAGCACCCGCTTGTCGATGTGGAACATCCGACCGAAAAATTCCTTCTGGCCCCGGATGTAAGCCACCGGCTCGCCCTTGCGCCGCCGCTGAATGAGGTCGCGGTAACGCGAAAGCTCGGCCGGCTCGAGCTCGCGCATGGCGTCGATGATGATGCGCATGCGATCGGTCTGCAGGGCCTGAGCCAATAGAAGCTCGGCCTCGAGCCGCGGGCTCTCGATACCTCTCGTGCGAAAGTCGTCGGCCGCCCAGCGGACGACGCGCCCGACCGTCCAGGCTTCGGTCATCCGGCGAGAGCCTTGCGTTCCTCCGCCACGACCTGCTCGACCTCGCGGCGCAGCTCGTCGCGGCGGGCCTCGCTGCGCGCCTCGAAGCGCAGCACCAGAATCGCGCCGGTGTTCGAGGCCCGGACGAGCCCCCACGCGCCGTCGCCGAACAGGATGCGCGCGCCGTCGACGTCGATGACCTCGTGCTTTTCGCGGTAGCGGTTGCGCACGCGGTCGACGACGGCGAACTTGATGGCGTCGGGGCAGTCGACCCGTAGCTCGGGCGTGACGAAGGTGCGCGGAACATCGGCCAGCAGCTCGCCCATCGTCCGTTTGGCCTTGGCCAGGATCTCGAGCAGGCGCAGCGCGCCGTAGATTCCGTCGTCGTAGCCATAGTAGCGATCGGCAAAAAAGAGGTGCCCGCTCATCTCGCCGGCCAAAAGAGCGCCTTCTTCTTTCATCTTGGTCTTGATGTTCGAATGGCCGGTTTTCCAGAGGATGGGACGACCGCCGTGCAGTGCGATGTCATCGTAGAGCGTCTGCGAGCACTTCACCTCGCCGAGAACCGCTGCCCCGGGGTGCTCGCGCAGCACGTCGCGCGCGAAGAGCACCATGAGCCTGTCACCCCAAACCACCTCGCCTGTTGCGTCGATGGCGCCCAGCCGATCGCCGTCGCCATCCCAGGCAATCCCCACCGACGCGCCCGTGTCCTTGACGCGCGCGATGAGCGTCGCCAGGTTTTCGACGACGGTGGGATCGGGGTGATGGTTGGGAAACCTGCCGTCCATGTCGCAATAGAGCGGATCGGGATCGAGCCCCACCCGCCGAAGAGCGGCGAGGCCGAGCGGCCCGGCCGATCCGTTGCCCGCGTCGACGACGACCTTGAGACCGCTCGCCGACAGGTCGATTCCCTGGGCGAGTCGCTCGACGTATTCTCTTGAAACGTCGACCAAGCGCATCGATCCGGTCGGTGCCTCTTCGGGTACGGTCGCGACGGCAACCCGATCGCGCAGGCGGCGGATGTCGTCGCCGAAGAACGACGCCTTGCCCTTCATCATCTTGAGGCCATTCTCGTGGCCCGCGTTGTGGCTACCGGTGATCATCACGCCGCCATCGGCGTCGAGGTGGTGCACGGCGAAGTAGAGAAGCGGCGTCGGTCCCACGCCGACCTCGATGACCTCGGCCCCCGTGCCCATGATGCCGTCGGTCAGCGCGTCGAACAGACGCGGCGACGACAGCCGGCAGTCGCGCGCGACGGCGATGCGCACGAACTTGCCCTTGGGACATCCCTCGACGATGGACATCGCAAAGGCCTGGCCAATGGCGCGAACGAGCTCATTGGAGAGCTCGAGGTCCGCGATCCCTCGAATGTCGTACTCACGAAAAACGTGCCCCGGCACCACCATTGGGCAGCACTCTTAGCAGGGCAACGCGGGGTCTACTAGGCCCAGCAAGGCCTTCGCTGGCCTCGGGCTTTGCTAGCCTCCAGCAAGGTCTTCGCCGGCCTCGAGCAAGGCATCGCTTAGCCCCCGTCCTCCGCGAAGTTGTTCTGGGCTGGAACGAGCACGGGGGGTTTGGGGATGGGCAAGTCCTTGGCTCCTCGCCACCCTCCCTGCGCAATGAAGAGCTTTCCGTTGTCGAGGCGCTTGGTGTGCCAGGGGGCGAAATAGCTGCCGGCGGGCGGGGTCACCCAGCCGCCGGACTCCCAGGTCCATCGCCTCCCCTGCCAGGTCCATTCACCGTCGATCCAGACCGCGCCTTCCTGGGGCCGGGGGGGGATGATTTCGACCTGCGCAGCGGGAGGCGGATAAGGAACCTCGACGTAGCTGACGGTCGCCTCGGGGGGCTGCCCGCTCTTGGGCGCGGGGAGCGACGATCCGCACGCATAGGCCCAGCCCAGCGCCGCGATCACGACGAGCATCAGCCGAGCGGCCCGAGCCATCTCACGTAACCTTGGAGCCAATCGCGGCCCGCGAGCAAGTACTCGAGCATCGCGAGCACGAGAAACGGGCCAAATGCGATGCGCGCGAGGCCCACGCCCGACGACGACGCTTCATAGAGCGGATCTTTGGCGAGCTCGGCCTCGGCCGCCGCACGCTCTTCGGGACCGAGGAGCGCGAGCGCGTTTTCGGTTTCGCGTCTCTCGGCCTGCACGCTGGCGGGCTCTTCGATCTTGCCGCGCAAAAGAAGCATCGCCAGGGCAGCGATGGTCCCCTGCACCGCCCCCGCAAGCAGGGCAAACACGGCGCCCATCCATCCGAACCAGGCCCCAGCCATCATCAGTAGCTTCGCGTCGCCCATGCCCATTCCGGTCCGGCCCCGAACCAGGCGGTAAAGGACTCCGAACGGTAGCCAGACGATGCCGAAGCCAATGGCCGCGCCGAGCAGCGCCTCGGTGATCCCGAGATCGGGCCGCAGCGAGAACGTCACCAGGCCGAACAGCGTTCCGCCGATCGAAATGGCATCGGGCACGTACATGTGCTCGAGATCGATGAACGCCACGGCGACCAGTGAAAGAGCGAACATCAGATCGGCGGCGAAGATCATGGCCGCACGGGCGATGCTCGTTTCGGCGGGCAACCTGAGAATTTGTCCCTCGACGAGGGCCCAGGCCAGCGCGCCGCCGATGATCTCGACGAGGACGTACCGGGGCGAGATCCTGGTCTTGCAGCAGCGCGCCTTGCCCCCAAGAACCAGGTACGAGACGACCGGAATGTTGTCGTAGAACCGCACCGGGGCGCCGCACCCCGGGCAGTGCGAGGCGGGCCGCGCGATGCTCATCCGGCGCGGGACGCGGTAGATGACGACGTTGAGAAAGCT
>JBBSDY010000591.1:0-3541 GCA_038240245.1 Polyangiales bacterium | reverse complement strand
CGTCGAGGACGAGGCGAACAAGATCAAGGTTGGCGACACCGTCAAGTGCGAGGTCACCAATCTCGATACCGTCGATCGGCGGGTCAGTGCGACGATGAAGAACGTGGGCACAGCGCCGGCCACCATCACCGCGCAGACCCGTGAAAGCGCGGCGGCACGCAGCGGCACGCTGGGCGATCTCATCAAAGAGAAGCTCGGCGACAAGCTCGACGAGACACTGAAGCGATAACGCAAACGGCAGGCTATCGTCTCGCCCCGGCCCCTTTCACGGGTGTGCTGGGGCGCGACTCTGCTACTTTGCGGAGGTGTCCGAGCCGCTCTGGGCCCCGTGGCGGATGGAATACATCCTTTCCAAAAAGGAGGATGGTTGCGTCTTCTGCGCGTACGCCAAGGCAGCCCCCAGCGCATTCGAAGAAGCCCTGCTGCTGGTGGCCACCGAGCACGCGTTCGTCGTTCTCAATCGCTTTCCCTTTGCGGCGGGACACCTTCTCGTCGTTCCCAGGCGACACGAGGCCAAGCTCGAGGAGCTGTCCGAGGCTGAATACGACGCACTCTTTCGTCTTGTACGACAGGCCGCGACCCGGCTCGAACGGGCCGTTCAATCCCAGGGGCTCAACATCGGGCTCAACCTTGGCCGCGCGGCGGGGGCGGGGATCGCCGATCACCTGCACGTGCACATCGTGCCGCGTTGGGAGGGCGACACCAACTTCATGCCCGTCATCGGTGAGGTGCGGGTGATGCCCCAGCACTTGCAGGCGACGTTCCGCCTTCTCTTGCCGTATTTCTCCGACGTGCCTGGCCGAGCCCATGGCTGAGATCCTGATCCATCGCCTGCGCAACCGCGCCCGCGTCGTCTTTTTGTCGATCTGGGGCGTCGTGGTGGCCGCCGTCCTGCTCTGGGCGCGCGAGATCTTGCTCCCTTTCATCCTGGCGCTGGTGGTGGCCTACGTACTTTTGCCGGCCGTCGTATGGGTCGAGAAACGCAGGATGCCGCGCTGGGGTGCGGTCATCGTCGTCTACGTGCTGACCATCGGCGGGCTCTACATTTCGTTGGCCGCCATGGCCCCGCGGCTGGGCGCCGAGATGCGAGGCTTGTTTCGTGAGCTTCCGGCGATGGCCGCCACCATCCGCGATGAGCACGTGCCGGCGTTACGCCACTGGCTCTCGGGTCTGACCGGCGTTGCTGCTCCTCCCCCGGTCGAGGCACCCCCGCCCGTGGGTCCCATGCGCATCGTCCCCCAGCCCGACGGCTCATTCGAGGTGAACCTCGGGCCCGGGGTCGAGTTTCACCAGCTTTCGGAGGGTCGCTGGCGGCTCGAGCCCGTCCCGCCGGCACAGGTGGTGCCCTTCGAGCCTGGCAAGTTCATGTCCGATGCCGTGTCCAAGTCGATCACCTACGTCCAGCGCAACACGATGGAGGTCATTCGGCTGGGACGATCCATCATCACGGCGGTTTCGCGCGCGATCTTCATCTTCTTCATGACCCTCATGCTGGGCGCCTACCTGATGATCACCGAGGCGCGGATCTTCGCTTTTTTTCGTTCGCTGGTCTTTCCCGACGCGCGCCGCTCGTTCGACTTGCTGGTCGCGCGCATCGACCGCGGGCTCTCCGGCGTCGTGCGAGGCCAGCTTTTCATCTGTCTGGTGAACGGGGTTCTCTCGGCGATTGGTTTCTGGTTTTTCGGCCTGAAGTACTGGCCCATCCTCGCCATTCTGGCCAGCGTGATGTCGCTCGTTCCCATCTTCGGCTCGATCTTGAGCTCGGTTCCGATCGTAACCATCGCTCTCACCCAATCGCTTGGGGTGGCGCTCGAGGTGCTGCTCTGGATCGTCGGAATTCATCAGCTCGAGGCGAACTTTTTGAACCCCAAGATCATTGGCGATCAGGCCCACGTCCACCCGGTGCTGGTCATCTTCTCGCTTCTGGTCGGCGAGCACTTCTTCGGGCTGCCCGGAGCCCTCCTTGCCGTGCCGGTTCTCTCCATCGCCCAGTCGTTGTTTCTGCACTTTCGCTACATCACATTCGGCGACGACGCCCCTGCCGACAGCTTCCTGCCCCCGCCCCCGAGCTACTCGGTTCCGCCGCCGCCTCCGTTGTCCGAGGTCTAGCGGGCGTTTTGCGTTGGCGATCGACACCGGCGGCGCTATTACCGGCGCGTGAGCAAACCTTCCCTGGGCAAGCCGGCCCCCTCTCAGCCCGCGGCAAGCACGGCCGATCCCATGGCTGCCTTCACGCTCAAGGGAATGGGCATCCGGGTGGGTCTTCCGATCCTCGGCGTGTGGATCGTGGCCATCCTGATTGGCCGGACGTGGGCTCCCATCGCTGCCGCGGTCATCACCTTGGCAGCGGCTGCGTTGGTCACCTGGGCGCTTCGCTTCGCTTCCAAGACGAGGGCCGTGGCCAACATCGTCAAGGGGGCCGATACCCCCGAGGCGCGCAAGGATGCGCTCGCCAAGCTCGAGACGGACTTCAAGAAGGGCGACACGGCGGCCATCTTCGCCAGGGCACAGCTCCAGCTCCACGAAGACCCCAAGGTGGCCCTCGCCACGCTCGAGCAGATCAACCTCGACAAGGTCATGGCCCCTATCGCCGATGAAGCTCGCGCCCAGCGCGCGATGATTCATCTGACCCTCGGCGATGTGGGGCCCGCGCGCCAGCTCGTCGACAACATCGATCTGACGCGGCAGCGCGACGCGAAGACGCGCGCCATGCTGACGGCGATCTGCGCCGAGGCCTGGGCCCGCACCGGAAACGCGAAAAAGGCCACGGAAACGCTGGCTCTGCTCGACCCGGAGGACGCTGAGTACGAAAAGCTGCGGCCGCAGCTGTACCGCGCGATGGCTTACGGTTATGCGCACACCAACGACATCAAGGGCATGCGTCGCGTGCTGAAGAAGCTCGTCCAGCTCGATTCCCGCTTGCTCGGAGGCTTCATGATGAAGCGCACCCATCCGCTGCTCCAGAAGGAGGCCAAGAGGGTCGCCGAGCAGAGCGGCATGGTGCCCCGCAAGTTGGTCGTCCAGCGCCGGGTCTAACGCGGTGGCTTCCGAGCTCGGTCAGAGCCCGGAGAGCGTCGCGCGCCCGACCGGACGAATCGCGATTTCGGGCAAGAGCTCGGCATAGGAGACGACGCGTGCTTCTCGCAGATCGAGCTCGAGGAGCTTGCGCACGAAGCGGCGAATGTCGGGCTGCGTGAGCACGACGAGCGGCGCGTCACTTTCGCGTGGCACCGCGCGCTTCACGGCCGAGACGATGTCCCGCGCGGCCGCCGGTGCGAGGGTCAGAAAGCTCCCCGCCGGCGTCCGTGAGACGGCGCTTCTCACGGCCTCCTCGATCTGCGGCTCGAGCAGCACGACTGAGAGCTCGCGCGCCCCCTGAGTGAGCGCGTGCGTCAGCGGCCGACGCAGCTGCGAGCGCACGAATTCAGCCAGATTGAGCGGGTCGCGCTCGCTATTGCCTACCAGCGCCAGGGCCTCGAGGATGGCCCGCAAATCGCGGATGCTGACGCGCTCTTCGGCGAGTCGCCGCAGGATGTCGGCG
>JBBSDY010000590.1:0-3542 GCA_038240245.1 Polyangiales bacterium | reverse complement strand
GAGCGCGCGCCCTGCTCATAGGAGACATTGAAACCGTGCGCAGCGAAGAGGATATTCTTGCCGGCCACGGTCCGCGTCAGCTCGGGCCATCCGACAGCTCGGAGGGCCAAGGGCGATGCCGTGGGATCGCCCTCGAGCACATAGGGATCGACGACGGCTCCGCCGATCGCGGCCGATCGAAAATTGAGATAGAGCGTCATGCCGACTCAACGTTTCGCGTTAACGGCCTTCACGGCAGTTGCGAGCGACGACGATAGATCCTTGGCGATGGGAGCCAACGGCGTCGAGATCGCACCAATGAGCACGGCGCCCCACCAGCGAGACGAGAACCAGTAGCCATCCGTATGGTCGATGCCGCCGGCGATGACGGCGAGAGCAATCGCGACGAACGCCGCCGCGATTTTCGCCCAGTTGCGGTAGAATTGATCTGCGCGCTCGTACCCGCGATCGATGATCGCGCTCACGATCGCGTCGAGCTCGCCGAGCACGTTCATGTCTTGTGCGTCGAGCGCCTGGCCCGCGCGAGCTTTGGTCGCCGCGGTGGCGAGCCGATCTTTGTCGACACCAGTTGCCGCGGCCAGATGGGGCGCGTTGACGGCCGTCATTCCCAGGCGCACGAGCGACTTGGCAGTCGCCTTTTGGTCGGCCTTGGATACGCCGTTCAACCAGTTCGCCCGGAGCGTGGCGATGATCTCTTTTTTGCCGAAGCTCGTTGCGCCGCCCCCCGCACCGAACACGAGAGGCGAAATGGCTGCCCTGATATAGCCGAACCCGGGGTTCGACATGCCACCGGCAAACGCCTTGCTGGCGTCGACGAGCCCGTATGCCGCGGTACCGAGCGCGCCAACGGCAGCCAACATGGCAGAGATCTCGGTCAGACTCACATTCGAAAATTGGTCAGCCATGCGTTCCCCTCATGCTCGAAAGCGGAACGCTTAGCTGCACTTCGCGGCGGGCGTCCATACATTTTGTTTCGCTGCAGGGGTCGGGCATGATGCGACTGGCCCGTCGATCGGTCTTTCCGTTAATCGCTTTTTGCCGACTTGGGCGAGCGGTTGCGATATCGTCGCAGAGGGTAGCCGGTCGCGCGCCGAGGGGGACGCATGAGATGAGAGTCGTTCTTTCGTGGGTCACTTTCGTCGGTTGGGCGCTCGCCGTGCTGGCTGCGCTCGTGCCTTCGTGCAGCACGTCACCGTCAGCGGGGGTTCCCTACACCGGCGCGGCGCCGGACTTCACCGAGGTTTGCCATGCTTCCTCTTGCACCTGCCCCGACGGCCGTCGCGGGCAGAGCCAGTGCATCGACGGAGGGGGGGTCGGCCCCTGCAGCTGCGAAGGGTGTCCACCATTTACCCGCTACGCGCCGCCCGACTTTGCACCGTGCGGAGGCGAGCCGTTCGGAACGTGGCGACTGCGGAAGCTGAATACGAATGGCGTGTCGCTCTCCCTCTCGACGCAGAGCATCGACGGCACCACGAGCTCCGGACAATGCCCCGCCGATGTCCCCAAGCCGATGTCGATCCCCGACCTGCGGATCGACCTGCAAGACGGCGGCGACATGGACATCCACAGCGCGGGCATTTCTCTGACGCTCCGTATAACCGAGTCGTGCTTGTCCGAAAAAGTGGGCGTCAGATGCGACAGGTTGGACCTGGGGTTCGGAAAGTGCTCGAGCGAGGACTGTGGAATCTGCAATTGCTCGACAGGCTCGACGGCGGGCGATGAGCACGGAACCTGGTCGCGCACCCCCACCGCCCTCACCCTGCAAGTTGATAGCTTCCGCGCCGTCGGCACGGACTTTTCGTACTGCGTGCACGACGACACCATGGATCTCGGCGACCTATCGGGTGCCGTGTTTACCTACGAGCGCGTTCAAGGATCGGGCACGCCCGCCGCGTGCGGGGTGCGAAGTCCCACCGATTGCGCTATCGGCAAGGGGTGTCACGTCGGTGCGTGCGTCGGAGGGACCGACTGCACATCGGCACAGGCCGAATCGAGCTGCACGAACCGACAGGGCTGCACCTGGGATACCAACCAGTGCTCGGGCGTAGCGCCGGCCACATGCACCTTGGCCGACTACGACATTGTCCCGGGCTGCAAGTTCGTCGGCATCCTGGCCAAGTGCACGGGCACCCCAACGCCTTGCGGGCCCAAGGTTCAGGCCGACTGCGCAGCCAGCCCGGGGTGCAAAGCCGGACCTGGCTGCGCGGGCGACGGACCCCTCAACTGCAGCAAGTACAACGACCTCTGCAGCTCGTGCACGATGACCGCCGGGTGCGCGTGCAGCGCCATCACCGGCGACTGCACCGGAGCTCCCACCTGCGCCCAGCAGACCGACCAGAACGTCTGCCGGTCGTGGTCTCAGTGCACCTGGTCCCCGTTCGTGTGCAAAGGCGAGTCGACTCCATGCGAGATGATCTCTGTCGCGCAGTGCACGGCCGCGACAGGATGTCAGATCCAAGGCGCGATGTAGGGGGCGAGCGTCCGCGAACGAGAGAAAGCCACATACAGTTCATCATGCGCCTCTTCGAAATCGCCCTAGCAGGGTCCACCCTCGCGGCTTGTGGGTCACCCGAATCCGTCTCCACATCGCAGTCGACCAATCAAGTCGAAGGTGGCGCCGACTCGATGCCCGACGCAGCAGGCGGCGACACGATCGAAGCCGCGTGCGGCGCATTCTGCGATGCCACGCTCGACATCGTCAGCGCTCCAACACCGACGACGTGTGGCACCACCACGTGCTCCGCCAGCGAAATGTGCATCGTCCTTAGCGGAGGACCGCGCGGTCCCGATCACCCCATGGGCACGTGCCAACCGTGGCCGGCGTCATGCCCCGGTCCACACGATTGCGCCTGTGCCGACGTTTGCGGTCCGCATTCGTCGGCGATGTGTCTGCTTCAGGACGACGGCATCTTCGAGTGCAACTATCCGTGACTCGCGACCCGAGCGCATGGCTCACTTGCAGCCGGGGCTGGGTGCCGCGAGCGACGTGATTCAATCGTCGATGAGCTTCAGCCCGCCGGGGCGCGAGGCGAGCGGCCCGTGCTTTGCGCATCTTGAGCGCCAGGAGGTTCGAGGCTATTGGATGCTGCCCTGTTCGACCCACTGGACCGGGCGCGCGAGGAGCTCGGCGTAGTTCGGAGACGTGGCCACCAAGAACATGTGGAAATGCGTCGGCGAGCGCGTCACGAACACGAAACCGCGCGTTGGAATGCCGTCGATCTTGCAGTCGACGCCCACCTTGAGGCCGGGAAGGCCGGCGACCGAGCTCACCGGGATCGTCGTGCCGAACTTGGCCGAATGTCGCTCCACGTAGACTTTTTTCACCGTCTCGAGGAAGGCGTTGGTTTCGAAAGTGGGCGGCAGGTTCGACGCAGCTTGGTGAAGTTCGAGGATAAGGAAGGTGTCGTGCATCGAACCGAGAGCCAAGTCGATCTCGTCGTCGTTGGCGACCCGCCTCAACGTCCAAGTGCCGGGAACCTGGAGCGTGACCAGGCCGTCGCGCGAGCTTCGCTGGGTCATCTGCCATTCTGCGACCTCCCTCT
>JBBSDY010000589.1:0-3542 GCA_038240245.1 Polyangiales bacterium | reverse complement strand
AGTGGTCGTTCGGCACTTCGACATTCCCGTTGGCCAGCCGCGCCGCCGGCGTCGCACCAGCGGTGGCTCTCCAACACGAAAGCCGACCGTCGTCGCTCCGCCGCCGCAGACATTCAAATTCGAGGTGATTCCTCACCCCGACCGCAAGAACCGCCGCATCGTGATGACGCGGGTCAACAGCTAGAGATCAACCGGTCTCTGTCTTGGCGCGGGCCGGCTTGCGAGGGACGGCCTTCTTGGGTGGCTTCGCTTCGCCGGCCCCCTCTTCTTTCAAGCTGCGCTTCAAGGCCTCGAACAAGTCGATGATCTGTGCCGTGGGCTGCTCGGGTGCCACCGCCACTTCTTGTCCGGCGACCTTCTGCTCGACCGCGGTCTTGACGCGCTCGATGTACTCGTCGCGGTATTGATCGGCCTTGAACTCCGAGATTGTCAGCTGCTCGATCAGCTTGTCGGCCAGCTCTGCTTCGACGGGTTTGAAGGTGACCGTCGCCCCCGTGTCGACCTCGTCGAACGAGCGCACCTCGTTGGCGTAGTAGGCGTAGTGAAGCATGAGCCCGGTCTTGTAGGGTCGAAGCAAGACGAGCTGCTCCTTGCCTCGCGTCCAGTAGCGACCTACGGCAATCTTGTTGGTTCGTTCCATGGCTTCGGACAGGAGCTTGTAGGCCTTGTCGCCGCCCTTGTCGGGACCCAGGTAGTACGTCTTGGAGATGTAGATCCAATCCACCGTGCTCGCCGGCACGAACTCGACGATCTCGAGACTGTTGGTCTTGGCGGCCTCGAGCGCGTCGAGCTCTTCTTCGGTGAAGAGGACGTACTGGTTTTTCGCGTACTCGAAGCCCTTGACCAGATCGGTTCGCTCGACGATCTCGTTGTCGGTGGGGCAGAAGATCTGTTGCTTGATGCGACCCTTGCACTTCTTATGTATGAGGTTAAAGGACACGGCCTCCGATGCCGTCGCCGTGTACAATTTGACGGGGATCGACACCAAACCGAATGAAATCGTGCCTGTTCCAATAGCGCGTGCGGCCATGACAGAATCGTAGCCCAGGAGCCTGGGATTTGGCGAAAAGTTCGCAAAAGCTTTCTTCATACGAAGCCAAAAGAGACAGGGCTCGCACCAATGAACCCTTTGGCGCTGAACCCGCGTATAGCGGTGGGCCCACTCTCGGCGGAGCGTTCGTCGTGCATCTGCACGACGCTCGCCGTCGTCACTGGGATCTGCGGCTCGAGCTCGGCGGTGTGCTGCGCAGCTTCGCCGTGCCGCGCGGCCCGAGCCTCGATCCCGCGGACAAGCGTCTCGCGGTGGAGACCGAAGATCATCCTCTCGAGTACATCGACTTCGAGGCGGTCATCCCCGAAGGCAACTATGGCGCGGGGCCCATGATCGTGTGGGACCGGGGGCGCGTGCGTTACCTCGAGGGCTCGGGCGAGGACGGCGTCGCTCGCGGCAAGATCGACTTCGAGCTGGTCGGCTACAAGCTCCGGGGCCGCTTTGGTCTCGTGTTGACCGGACAGGAAGGCCGCCGCCGCCAGAAGACCAAGGGACAGGCCCCCGGGGAACAGCCGAAGGGGTGGAGCCTGCACGCCGACGAGGATGAAGGTCCACAGCGCGAGTGGCTCTTATTGAAGAAGCCGGACGCTCACGTCAAAAAGGGATCGATCGTCGACGACGAGCCGCGCAGCGTGCTGTCCGGGCTCACCGTCGAAGAGCTGCGCGAGAGCGTCGGCGTCGTCCAGCGACTCGAAGAGCAGGCCGAGAAGATGGGCGCGAAGCCGGGCGCGGTCGACGGTCGCAAGATCGTGCCCATGCTCGCTGCGACGACCGAAGCACCCCAGCAGCGGCCTGGCTGGCTCTACGAGCTGAAGATCGACGGCTTTCGCATCATCGCCGACAAGCGGGGCGAGGACGCCGCGCTCTTCTTTCGCAAGCAGGGCTCGGCAAACGGGGTATTTCCGGAAATCGTTCGCGCGGTGCGCGCGCTCGCGCCGGCGCGCGCCGTGCTCGACGGTGAGGTCGTCGCGTTCGACGACAACGGTCGCCCGAGCTTTCAGCGGTTGCTCGGCCGCATGACCACGGCGCCGCCCCGCCGGTTCGACATGGCGTGGGCGGAGTCGCCGGTCATGTACATCGTATTCGATCTGCTCGCGCTAGGAGCCTTCGATCTGCGCCCCCTTGCTCTTACCGTTCGCAAGAGCCTGTTGTCCGAGCTCATCAAGGGCAAGGGGGCGATTCGCGTTCTCGATCACTTGCCCGACGATGGCCGCCGCCTCTACCAGTTCTGCGTGCGCGAGCATCTCGAGGGCATGGTGGCCAAGCGCGCCGACTCTCCCTATGTATCGGGTCCGCGCCGCACCGGCGACTGGGTCAAGATCAAGTGCGACAAGGACGACGAGTTCGTGGTCATCGGTTTCACGGCGGGTGAGGGAGCACGCGCCCGGCTCGGCGCCCTCGATCTTGCCGCGTACAGCGACGGCGAGCTCACCGTGCGCGGCAAGGTGGGCAGTGGGCTCGACGATCACAGCATCGACGCCCTCGTCGCGCGCCTGACGCCGCTGCTCATTGCCGGGCCACCTGCAGTGGGGGATCTCGAGCCAGCCCCGCGAGGCCGCAAGTTCACGAGGCCCGAGGTGGTGGTGAGCGTTCACTACGGCGGCTGGACCGACGAGGGCCGGCTGCGCCACGCGGTATTCCGCGGCATCCGCGACGACGTCGCGCCTTCCGAGTGCACGGCCGGGCCGCATCCCCAGGCGGTTCTTCCCGATGCCCCCGACGCCCCGCCCGACGAGCCCGAGCCGACCGTGGCAGCGGTGCGTTCGCACGCGCAGGTCACCAACCCCAAGAAGGTTTTTTGGCCCGACGACGGATTCACCAAAAAAGACCTGTGCGACTACTATATGCGCATGGCGCCGGCCATTTTGCCTTATCTGCAAGATCGACCGGTGGTCCTCGTTCGCTACCCCGATGGCATCGCCGGCAAGAATTTTTATCAGTGGAACGTGCCGACCGGCACCCCTGGCTGGGTCAAGACCATCGCCATCCGACGCGACGAGGACAAAGACCGCGAGGTCTCGTGCTTTCTCGTCAACGACGCCGACACGCTCCTCTACATCGCCAACCTCGGCTGCATTCCCATTCACATCCTCGCGGCGCGTTCAAAGGAGCTCACGCTGTGTGACTTCATCACCTTCGACTTCGACATCGGATCGTCTCCCATCGCCCACGCCGTCGAACTGGCCCTGTCGCTCCGGGGTCTGCTTACCGATCTCGGCCTCGTGGGGTACCCCAAGACGTCGGGCCAATCGGGTCTGCACGTGCTCGTTCCGATGGGGCCGGGAGTGACGTTCACCACCGCCAAGGCGCTCGTCGAGTTGATTGGCCGCCTGCTCGAAGGCCGGCACACGAAGATCGGCACGATGGAGCGAATCATCAAGCAACGAAACAACCGCGTCTACATCGACACCGGTCAGACCGGTCGGTCGCGCACCATCGTCGCGCCCTATTCGGTGCGCGCGCACAAGGGCGCCACCGTCTCCACACCTCT
>JBBSDY010000588.1:0-3543 GCA_038240245.1 Polyangiales bacterium | reverse complement strand
GTTGTTTCGCGAGCATCTCGGCCCCTTTCGCGGTACTCAGCGCTACCTCGGCCGCGTGCTCGCCATCCTGCGCGATCGCGCCATCTGTTCCCACCTCGAGGTCGAGACGTACACCTGGAGCGTGCTGCCCGAGGAGTTTCGCCGTGAAGGCATCGTCGACGCGGTGTCGCGTGAGCTCAAGTGGGTGATGGGGCAGATGTCCGGGCGATGACCGCGCAGCGAAACAGATGGGGCGCGTACCTTGCTCTCGGTCGCGTCTCCAATCTGCCCACGGTCTGGAGCAACGTTCTGGTCGGCGTTCTTTTGTCCCGGGCAGACGTCACTGCGCGTGCCGTGGCGATGCTCATGGCGGCGCTCTCGCTCTTCTACGTGGGCGGGATGTTTCTGAACGATGCGTTCGATCGGAACATCGACGCGCGCATCCACCCCGAACGTCCCATTCCCAGCGGTCGCGTCGCGGCGATCGAGGTCTTCACCATCGGTTTCGGCTTGATGGGATCGGGCGGCGCTCTTCTGGTGGCCGTTGCCGTGGCAAGCGGCCAAAGCATCGTTCCTGTGCTCGTCTCGGGTCTCGCCCTGGGTGCGCTCATCGTCGTCTACGATTTCTGGCACAAGAACAACCCGGTGGGGCCGCTGCTCATGGGTGGTTGCCGGATGCTCGTCTACGTTTGCGCCGCGCTCGCCGTGGCCGGCTCGCTTTCCCCGGCGGTGCTCGGGGCGAGCCTGGTCCTGCTTTCCTACCTGGTGGGGCTTACGTATGTGGCCAAGCAAGAGACGTTATCGGAGTTTCGCAATTTTTGGCCGCTCGCATTTCTGCTCGCGCCCTTCGCCTACGTGACGACGACCGGCAACATCCGCTCCCTCGCCGCGCTCGCTCTCTTGGTTTTGTTCCTGGGGTGGATCACGATGGCCGTTCGGCTCCTCAAGGCGCGCGCTCCCGGAAACATCCCCCGCGCGGTGATTCGGCTGATCGCCGGGATCTCGCTCCTCGACGCATTGCTCCTGGCCACGCACGGGAGCCCGCTCGCCGCGGTTGTCGCGGTGGCGTGTTTCGGCGCAACGATGCTGCTGCAGCGTTATGTCCGGGGAACCTGAGGCTACCTAGTCTTCGGGCAGAGGTTGCGGGCCCGGCACGATGTGGGCGATGTCGGGATCAATACCCGTTTCGCCGGCAGGCCGGTTATCGCGCTCCTCGCGCCTTTGCTTCCGCTTCGCGTCTTTCTCGCGTTGCTTGTCTTGACGGTTCTTCTCTTTTTGCCGCTTGTTGACGCTGGGGTTCGACATCCGCAAACCTCCCGGGAAACCACGCTGAGGACCGAGGCATAGCCCCGCATGCGCGGCCGCAAGCGGCAGGAGACTAGCTGGAAAATGAGTGGATGCAAGGTGATCGCGCGTGCCCCCACACTTTGCTTGGCGTTTCGGGGGCAAAGGGCGTAAGGTGCGCTCCTCTGTTGCCCTCCTTTGGCCCTTTGGGCGAAGGACACGAAGACATTACAGCACGTCACATGAGGGCGTTACGTGCGGTGCCCGCCGTCTGCGGTCACCGTTTCCGCTCTCAGGACACGACGATCATGAATTCCGTTTCTCAAGCTCCCAATCTCCACTCGAGCTCCATCCCGGGCGCGACACTGACGCCGGGCACCCCGCCGCCGGTCACCTCCGACCGCTTCGAACGTCTCGCGCTTCTTCCCACCTTGCTCCGCGCCGTTCGCGAACAAGGCTACGAGATCCCGACGCCCATCCAGGCAGGGGCCATTCCTCATGTCCTCGCCGGCCAAGATCTACTCGGCTGCGCGCAGACGGGCACCGGCAAGACGGCTGCCTTTGCGCTGCCCATTCTGCAAAGGCTTCTCGGCTCGGGTGCGGGGCGCGACCGGCAGCCTGTACGCGCGCTCGTGTTGTCGCCCACCCGCGAGCTCGCTGCCCAAATCGCCGAGGACTTCCAGACCTACGGCAAGTACACGGGCATTCGGGTGGGAATGATCTTCGGCGGTGTCAGCCAGCACGGGCAAGAGCAAATGCTTCGGCGCGGAGTCGACATCCTCGTCGCCACGCCGGGCAGGCTGCTCGACCTCATGCAGCAGCGCCTCATCCAGTTCTCCCAGATCGAGGTCTTCGTCCTCGATGAGGCCGATCGCATGCTCGACATGGGATTTCTTCCCGATGTCCGAAGGATCATCGCGACCCTGCCGCGCAAGCGCCAGACGCTCCTGTTCTCGGCAACGATGCCGGCGGACATCGAGGCTCTCGCCAACAGCATTCTGTCCTCGCCGGTTCGTGTGGCGGTGACCCCGGTCGCCTCCACCGTCGAGAAGATCGTCCAGTCTCTTTACTTCGTCGGCCGCGACCAGAAGAGCGCGTTGCTCGAGCACGTCCTCAAGAACCAGGACGTCACCCGGGCACTCGTTTTCACCAGGACCAAGCGCGCCGCCAACCAGGTGCTTCTGCGGCTGTCGCGGGCATCGATTCGCGCCGACGTCATCCACGGCAACAAGTCGCAGGGTGCGCGGCAGCGAGCGCTGGCGCAATTCAAGGCTGGATCCATTCGCGTGCTGGTCGCCACCGACATTGCCGCCCGGGGCATCGACGTCGAGTCGATCTCCCACGTCGTCAACTACGAGCTGCCCGACATTCCCGAAACCTACGTCCACCGCATCGGCCGTACGGCACGAGCGGGAGCGCAGGGCGCGGCCCTGTCGTTCTGCGATTCGACGGAGCGATCGCAGCTCCGCGACATCGAGCGACTCATTCGAATGCCGGTGCCGGTCGTTCAGGAGCACCCCTTTCGACCGGGAACGGCGCAGGCTCAGGCTGCTCCCTCGTCACCCTCCTCCACCTCGCCATCGTCGTCGAATCGGCCTCGCCGACTTCGGTTTCGCGGGCGCGGAAGAAGCAACTAGGATGATCGCCAAGCCGCAGCCCAGGGATGAGTCGCGGGAAGTCGTCGCGGAAAAACCGGTCGATTCCGATCGGGACTCGTTGCGCGTTTACCTGCGCGACATGGGAGCACTCGGTCTCTTGACCCGTGAGGACGAGGTCCGGCTCGCCAAGCAGATGGAGCAGGGCGAGCACGCGATCCTGGCTGCCCTTCTGGGCTCGCCCATCGCCACGCGCGAGATCTTGCGACTGGGACTCGGGCTTCGCGACGGCGAGATTCGAGTCAAGGCGATCTTGCGCGATGCGTCCGAAGAGACCGAGCTCTACGACGAAGAAGAAGCGAAGCGACGGGCCCTGCGGCTCTTCGCCAAGCTGACGCGACTCGATCGCTCCCGCCAGCCCGACGTGAAGGGCGACGGCAACGGTGCGAGCACATCGGATCGGGCACTGCGCGACGAAATGCTCGCCACCGTCGACCAGCTTCGGCTCAGCAAAGAAGCCATCGACCGCATCGTCGGCGATCTTCGCTCGCGCGTCGAGCGAGGGCACCGCCGGGGCGATCTTCCGCCCGCGGCGCAGCAAGAGCTACGCAAGATGTCGGCCGAGATTCAGGCCGGCGTGCGCATCAGCGATCAGGCCAAGGCCCATCTCATCAAGGGCAACTTG
>JBBSDY010000587.1:0-3544 GCA_038240245.1 Polyangiales bacterium | reverse complement strand
CGAGTTGGGCCAGGGCACGTCGGGCGCGTAGTGATTGGTGAAATACGCCCCCTCGAGCTCGGCGGCCGCTCCCTTGAGCAAATCCTCGGAGTCCCACCCGTCGCCACCCAGAAACATGTCGCCGGCCAGCCCGACGGCCTTGGCCTGCCGCGCGATGGGAACCATGTCGTTGTAGTAGTTGGGCACGAACACGAGCTCGGGATCCGCTGCCTTGATCTCGCTCAGGTACGTGGTGAAATTCGTCTCGCCCTTCTGGTAGCCCTTGTCGGCCACGATTTGTGCGCCCAGCTTCTGGGCTACCTCGCGAAACGATGCGGCGAGCCCGGATGAATACGAATCCTGGGCCACGTACAGAATCGCCAGCTTCTTCTTCTTCAGCTTGTCGACGGCGAACGTGGCCGCGCTCTTGCCTTGCAGATCGTCGGTGAAGCAGGCGCGGAACACGTACTCGCGGCCCACCGTCACCTCGACGTTGGTGCTCGAAGGGGTGATCATCGGAATGTGCTTGTTGTTGGCGACCAACCCGCCGGCCTTCGATCGGCTCGATGCGACCTCACCGAGGATGGCGATGACCTTGTCGCGATCGATGAGCTGCAGAACCTTGTTGGACGCCTCTTGGGCGTTGGACTTGTCGTCCTCGAAGAGGACGCGGACGGTCTTGCCCTTGACGCCGCCAGCCTGGTTGACCTCCTCGGTCGCCATCTCGATTCCCTCGCGAGAATCGATCCCAAAGGTCGAGTCACTGCCCGACAGACTGAAGTAGGCCCCCACGGTCACCACCTCGGCCTCGGCGCCGCCCTTTGGGCATCCGACGAGCAGCACCGCGAGGCAAAGCGCCAGCGCGAGGCCAAAGCCCGTCCGGGATGGCCGGGGTTGCACCCTTTGGGGTGTGCCCAGGCGGCTCCGTCGGGGGTTTCGCAGCGTCACGTGCATGGTTGCGTTGTCCTCGGGAAAACCGCGCAAAAGCGCTGCTCCCGTCCCTCGCGTGTACCACAAGACCTCCAAGGCACGCCGTAGAACCCGTCGGGCGCGCCGGTCCCCACCTGTGGCCCCCCTGATTCCGGGTCGGCGAGAAAAGTGAACCAATGCACCGAGCGGCGGTCACTTACTGAATTCAAACGGTTGAGTCTCGCCGGTTGGGAGGAATTCGCGATGCAAGGCTTCAAGTCCGCTTCGATGATCCTGGGGGCCGCTTTGCCGATTCTCGTCGCCGCCTGTGCGGTCGATCAGCCCATCAGCGCGCGCTCCAACTACGTCGACGCCGGCAAGGGCGGCTCGGCAGGAATGGCGTCTTCGGGGAGCTCGGGGAGCGTCTCGAGCGGGGGTAGCGTTTCGAACGGCGGCAGCACCGGCAACGCCGGCGACGGGCTCGCGGGAACCGGCGGTACGGGCGGCGGCGGGGCGGGAACGACCGACATCGACGCCTCCGATGACGGGGGCGGGGTCGGTATGGCCGAGGCTGGCTCGACGGCACCCGAGGCTTCGACGTGCGCGGGATTCGCCCTGCAGTTCGACGGCGTGTCCAGCTACGCCCTGATCGATCGCAAGGTCCAGGATGATTTCACGCTCGAGGCCTGGCTCAAGACCAGCCAAACCTCGCTGACCGGTACCAACTTCTGGGAGGGCAGCGGCCTCATCTATGCCGACCAGCCCATGACCGTCGACGATTTCGGAATGTCGATGCTCAACGGTCATCTCGCCATGGGTGTCGGCAACCCCGACACCACCTTGCAAGGCACGAGCTCCATCGACACCGGACAGTGGGTTCACATCGCCACGACGCGCCAGATGAGCACGGGCACAATCCAGATCATCGTCAACGGCATGCTCGAAAATTCGCAGACGGTCGCCGCCCAGACCCGCTCGCTCAGCGCGCCCCCCACGATCACGATAGGCGGCAACAACATCGACTTCCGCTACCTCGCGGGCACCATCGACGAGCTGCGGATCTGGAGCGTGGTCCGCACGCCCGCCGAGATCATGTCCACGATGCGCAAGACGCTCACCGGAACCGAGACGGGCCTGGTGGGATACTGGAAGTTCGACGAGGCCACGGGAACCACCTCGGCCGACCAGACCAGCGCCAAGACGGGCGGCGATGCGACACTGAACAACAACCCGCAGTGGGTCCCGTCCGACGCGCCGGTTTGCCCTTAACCCCCTTGGCGCTCGACGCCACTTGTGTGACGGGCTGGGTCCCTTCAAGCTTGGATTGTGTCCACCTGTCGTGATCTGACGTCGCCCCGCGTTTGCCGGCTCGTTCTGGGTCTTTGTGCGGCGGCGTGCACGCTGCTGATCGCCGCGCGATCGCAAGCGGCCGACGAACCCTCCAAGCTCGAGCAGGGGCGCGCCGCGCTCGAGGCGAGCGACTACGATCTCGCCGAGAAGAGCCTCAAGGCGGCGGCGCAAGGAAAGGACAGAGGGGCGGCACTTCTGGGCATGGCGCGCGTCGAGCTGGCAACGGGACGCTACGCCGAGGCGACCAAGACAGCGGTGAGCGCAGAGGCCGATCGCGGTGTGCGTTCCGACGCGATCGCCGTTCATGGCGACGCCCTGGCCCGCCAGGGCAAGGTCGCCGAGGCAGTCACTCTGCTCGAGTCGGTCAAGTCCGAGCCCGACGCGCGACGGGCGCGACTGCTCCTGGGGCAGCTCTACATCCTGCTCGGCCGTCGCTCCGATGCGACCAACCCCTTGATGGCGATCATCTCCGACTACAACCAGAACGCCATCAAGCCGGATGACGTCGAGGGGCTGACGCTCGTGGGGCGTGCTGCGCACCTCTTGCGCAGCGCGAAGGATGCCAACAGCGCCTATAAAGAGGCGCGCAAGGCAGGCAAGCGCGTCGAGACATTGCTCGACTGGGCCGATCTCTTCCTGGACAAGTACGATCCCGGCCACGCCGAGGACGTCGTCAAAGAAGCGCTCGAGCTTGCGCCCCACAACGCGGCGGCGCACGTCGCCATGGCGCACGTCAAGCTCGACCAGGCGTTCGACTTCGATGCCGCCGAGCACGAGGTGAAAGAAGCTCTCGCCGTCGATCCCAAGAGCCAGGGCGCGTTCTTCGTCGCCGCGGGTCTCGCGCTGCGCACGACGGACCTCGCTCGCGCCGACGAGATGGTCGACAAGGGTCTCGCGATCAACCCGAACGATCTCGAGCTCTGGTCGATGAAAGCAGCAGCGCGTTTTCTGTCCGACGACCGCGCTGGCTTCGAAAAAATCAAGCAGCTGGTGTTCGCCAAGAACCGCGAGTACACGCGATTTTACCAGATTGTCGGTGAATTCGCCGAATGGGAGCACCGCTACGACGAGATCGTGCGCATGATGCGCGCTGCCGTCGCGCTCGACAGTGAAGACGGCGTGGCTTACGGCGAGCTCGGTTTAAATTTGATTCGATCGGGCGATGACGCAGGCGGCGTCGCGGCACTGAGCCGCGCGTTTGCCATCGATCCATATAACGTACGCGTGTTCAACACGCTGAACTTGTACGACAAGACGATTCCGCAAGAGTACGTCACGGTCGAGCACCCGCCGTTCCGCATTCGCT
>JBBSDY010000586.1:0-3547 GCA_038240245.1 Polyangiales bacterium | reverse complement strand
GGCGCGAATCACGAGAGTGGTCGACGTTGGTTCTCGGTGTCGAAGAAAACGGCCAGGTGGCCGCCCAGGTGGGCGAGCGCTTCGCCACCCACCAGCTCGTGCCCGAGGGAATCTTCGCCGGCGATCGCTCGCACCGCATCGTGGTCATGCCCCTGTCGTTCAAGAACGAGCAGCTCGGGGTGATCATTCTCGAGGTGCATCCCGGCAGCGGCGGTGCCTACGACGAGCTTCGCAAGCAGTTCGGAGCCGCGGTCAAACGCCTCGAAGGAGAGCGCGAGCTGGCTCGTTTGCACTCCCTGCAACGCGAGCGCACCGTGGAGCTCGAGCACGCCTACCAGGCCGTTCGCGAAAACCAGCAAAAGCTTCTCATCTCCGAAAAAATGGCGTCGCTCGGTCGCTTGACCGCGGGCATGGCGCACGAGATGAACACGCCCCTCGCTGCCGTTCGCGCGGCCCTGGGTGAGCTCGGCAAGCTGGCCGCCGAGTACCACGTCTCGATCGACGATGCCGAGGTTACCAAGGACGACCACCGCGAGATCGTGAAAGAGATGGAAGCGTCCATTCGACTCGCCGATGGCGCGGCCGAAAAGGTGGCGGGCTTCGTGCGGGGCATCAAATCCGAGACGCGCAATCTCGCAAGCGTCGAGACGCGGATCTTCAACGCCGTGCCGGTGGTCCAAGACACGTTGCTGTTGCTCAATCACGCGGCCCGCAAGGGCAATTGCGCGGTCACCTTTGAGCACGAGCGCGACGTGATGGAGCTCAATGGCGCGCCGGGCAGGCTCTCGCAGGTCGTCACCAACCTGGTCACCAACGCCATCGACGCGACCGCCGACAAGGGCGGCGGGCCGATCGTTCTTCGCCTGACGCCGTGGTCCGAGGGCCTGGAGCTTCGCGTGACGGACAACGGAATGGGCATTCCCCCCGAGAACGTCAAAAAGATCTTCGACCCCATGTTCACCAGCAAGCCCTTCGGCGTCGGCACGGGCCTCGGCCTCACCATCGTCCACGACATCGTCACCGGAGATTTCAATGGGTCGATCGAGGTCGAAAGCGATCCCGGCGTCGGGACGACCTTCGTCCTGCGATTCGCCAATCGAGAAGGATGAGATCTGCTGGCTGCGAGTCGCTTACGCAAGAGCGTCGTAGGTTCCCAGAAGTACGACGTTCCAGCGGCCGGCAAGGAGCTCTTGCACGGCCTCGCCGCTCTTCGGGTTGTTGGTGATATCCATGTAAAAGACGTAGGCCCAGGGATGGGTGCGCGCCGGGCGTGACTCGATACGGCAGAGGTTGATGCCGTGCTTGCGAAAGACGCTGAGGAGCTCGAAAAGAAGGCCAGGGCGATCGGCGTCGGGCTCGATGAGCAACGACGTCTTGGCGCGCAAGAAGTCGCCTGCCTTGTCGGAGCCGCCGCGGACGACGACGAAGCGGGTCGTGTTCTGCTCGTCGTTTTGCACGTCGGCAACCTGCAGCCGTGGCGCGCGGCTGGGGGTATAGTCCCAGGGGACGATGGCGGCCGTCTTTTCGGTGGGCGACGCCGCCGCCCAGCGAATCGCCGAGTCGACGTTGGATCGCGTGGAATGGATTTCGGCCGCCGGGAGTTGTTCGGCGATGAACACGTCGCACTGACCCTGCGCGACGGGGTGCGTATAAAGGCGCGTCACCTCGGCGAGCGGCGCATCGGAGACGAGCGTCATCCGGATCCTGATGTGCATCTCCCACTCGATGAAGAGTCCAAACTTGGCGAGATGATCCTGTGTTGCCACCACGGTGCCGGCCTCGGAATTTTCGATCGGCGCGACGGCGCGCGAGCTTTCGTCGCGCGAGGCGAGCTCGAGGGCTTCGGGAATGCTTCGCGTGTAGTGAAGCTCGGCCGCCTTCTGGCCGCCCTGGACGAGATGTTCGTTCAGGCGGCGCGCGGCGTGATCGCTGAACGTGCCTTCGGGACCGAGTATGTAGATTCTGTCGATCGCCATCGTGGGGCCAAAAGCTCGGGTGTTAGGATACTGACCTGCCATGCCGCCGTGCAAACCTTCCTTGGCCGTGCTCGCTCTTCTCTGCTCGTGCACGGGCTTGACGCCGATTTACCCGTCCCGCCCACCCTCGACGCCGGGCGAGCCCATCGCCGACCCCATCCCCTCGCGGGTGGTCGTCCACGCCACGATCAGTGCGGCGGCGCTGCGCGCGGCCCTCGAAAGCAAGGTCCCCCAGACCGGCGAGGGCAGCGTTCCGTTGCTGGGCAAGGATCGCAAGTTTAGCTGGAAGCGCGATGCCATCGCGGTCCGCTTCGATCGCGGGCGCATCGGGGTCGATCTGCACCTCGTGGCGACCCTGCAGCTTCCGGTATCGACCATGGAGTTCCCTCTCGATTTTCGCATTCTGACCGAGCCCGTCATCACCTCGAGCTACGCGACGCGCTTTCAGTCGACCGAGATCACGGTGTCTTCGACCGACAGCCGTCTGAAGCTCGCCAACATGGCCGCCGGCGCCCTCGACAAGATCCAGAAGACCGTCGAAAAAGAGATGCAAGACTTCTCGTACGATCTTCGCCCCCTCTTGAACGAGGTCTACCAGCGCGTCGACAAGCCAATCGTGCTTCCCCTGGGCGACGCGAGCGCATGCGCCGATCTGCGCGTGCTCGGCGTCGAGGCCGGTCCCACGGTGCTCGCCGACGGAATCGAGAAGGATCTTGCTCTCGTCGTGGCTCCGTCAATCACCTTGCCGTGTCCCGTTGCGACCGAGGACCCCGCCCCGCTGCCGCCGCTTGCCAACGTGGCCACGTTGCAAGGGGGGCCGTTCACCGTGAACGTGCCCATCGCTGCCCGCTACGAAGAGCTGACCAAGGCCATGAGCCTGGCATTCACCGACGGCAAGCTTTTCTTCTCTCCCGAGTATCCGGCCCTCTACCTGGAGACGCCCGAGGTCTACGCCGCCAAGGACGAGCTCGTGCTCAAGCTGCACGTGGCCGGGGTGGTGCACAAGTTCGGCTTCGACTCCGACATCGCCGGCGACATCTTTTTCGTGGGGCACCCGACGGTCGTCGACAACGAGCTGCGCATCCCCGATCTCGAGCCGACCATCGAGACCAAGAGCCTCTTGCTCAAGCTGAAGGCCGCCCTGCAGGGCGACTCCATTCGCGACGAGGCGCGCGCCGCCTTGCGGCTCGACCTCGGCGAACGGCTCCGGACCGTCCGCGCCAAGCTCTCCAAGGATTTGGAGTTCGGCGATGGGCAGGGGTGTCTCAAGGCCGACGCCGGCAAGATCGAGGTGACCGGGGTGCATGCCCACGCCTCGTACCTGAGGCTCTACGTGGCCATCACCGGTCGCGCATCGGTTTACATGCCATGTCCGTGAGGTGGTCACCCCGGACGCGTGCCTCGGCCATGCCCCGAAATGGTGTATGTTGGACCCGGCTCCGTCGTCTTCGGATCTCTTAAAGGAAGGACTTACGCAACATGATGGGCACGCACGACAAGGGTCGCTCAGTTGGAGCGCGCTGGCTTCAGACGGCGGTGGTTTTGCTCTCGGGCTGGGGTTTGGCCGGCGC
>JBBSDY010000585.1:0-3548 GCA_038240245.1 Polyangiales bacterium | reverse complement strand
CTTGTTTTTGGCCTGTGGCGGCTCGGACGCGTCGGGGCCTTTCCAAGGCTCGGGCGGAGAGTCCGGTGACAAGGGCGCGGCGGGTGCCAGCACAGGATCAGCGGGGAGCAACGGCTCGGCGGGAGCCACCACCGGATCCGCGGGGGACGGCAGCGAGATCGGCGGCGGCGGCGGATCGAGCGGCGCAGGTGGATCGTCGAGCGCTGCCGACGCATCGGCGGGCAGCGGAGGCGCCGGGACGGGCGTGCACGATGCGTCGACCGAGCAAAAGGCTGGCGACTCCGGCATCAGTTGCGGAACCAAGGTATGCGAAGGGGGCCAATACTGCTGCAATGCCTCGTGCAGCATCTGTGCTCCCAAGGGCGCTGTTTGCATCCAGATGGTGTGCAACCAGGAGGGATTTGGAAAGGGCTGCACGGCAACGCCCGCCCAGGACGCGCGCTGTGACGGCAAGCCGCCTCACTACGTTCGGTGCGTGTTCCCGTACGAGCAGGCGAGCGGTTGCGTCCAGGTGTTGGTCGGCAACGCGACCGACGGCTACTGCTGTCCCTGACGCCTCGAAATTCACCCCCCAAGAGACTCTTTAAGCGATCCGGAAGCCGACCGTTCGGTCCCCGCAATGGCGTCAAACCCTTGACGCCAGGCGGTGGCCAATAAGGCCACTCCGTCCTCTCTAAGAAGGAGAATCGTCCATGTCTCTCGTTATTCAGACCAACGTTGCATCACTCGCAGCCCAGAAGAACCTCAACATGGTTTCCAAGGGTCTGCAGACCAGCTTCAACCGCCTGTCGAGCGGCTACCGCATCAACACCGCTGCCGACGACGCTGCAGGCCTGGCGATCAGCGACAGCTTCACGGCGCAAATTCGGTCGTTTTCGGTTGCCGAACGCAACGCCAACGACGGCGTCTCGATGGCACAGACCGCTGAAGGCTCGCTCGGACAAGTCACGGGCCTCCTGCAGCGTATGCGTGAGCTTTCGGTTCAGTCTGCCAACGGCTCGCAAAGCTCGACGGACCGCGGCTACCTCGACACCGAGTTTGGCCAGCTCAAGAGCGAAATCGACCGCATCCAGAAGTCGACCACCTACGATGGCAACTCGCTCATCAAGTCGGCCACTACATCGACGACGTTCCAGGTCGGCATCAACAACGCCGCGACCGATCAGATCGCCGTCACCTTCGGTGGATTGACCCTGACGACCCTGCTCGCGGCCACCACGGGCGTGTCGGGGGCCACCTCGGCCAACGCGCTCAGCGCCATCGACCGCATCGACGCGGCGCTCACCACCGTGTCGACGACCCGCGCCCGGTTTGGCGCCGTGATGAACCGCTTCGACGTCACCACGTCGAACATTCAGACGGCCCGCTTGAACCTCTCCGCCGCGAACTCGCGCATCAAGGACGTCGATGTCGCCGAAGAGTCGGCCTCGCTGTCCCGTAGCCAGGTCTTGAGCCAGGCGGCGGCTTCGGTTTTGGCGCAAGCCAACCAGGCCCCTCAATTGGCGCTCGGCTTGCTCAGGGGCTAAGCGAGATCTCGTAATTGGTTGGAACGTGCCGGCGGATCCGTGGCCGCCGGCACGTTTTTGTCCATAGCTATCGCATCGATTCACGATCGACCTTACCGCCTCGCGTTCTTGACCACGCCGCTGCCGCGTGATGTATCCTGACGGGGCGGAGCGGCCCCGCGGGTATGGCTCACAGACGAGCCGAGGAGGTCCGATTGGCGGAGCTGGGAGTGGCGGAGGTAGCCGGCGTTGCCGAAGGCGATGTCCTGGTCGGCAAATACCGGATCGACCGCATCCTGGGGACCGGCGGAATGGGCGCCATCGTGGCCGCCCGGCACCTTCAGCTCGATGAGCTCGTGGCCATCAAGTTTCTGCTCCCCGAGGCGCTGGCCAACGAGGAAGCGGTCGCCAGGTTCGCGCGCGAGGCGCGCGCCGCCGTCAAGATCAAGAGCGAGCACGTCGTCCACGTGACCGATGTCGGGACGCTCGAGACCGGCGCACCGTACATGGTCATGGAGTACCTCGAGGGATGCGACCTCGCGGCGTGGCTTCGCGACAAGGGCCCGCTGCCCATCGAACAGGCGGTCGAATTCGTCCTGCAAGCGTGCGAGGCGATCGCCGAGGCGCACGGGCTCGGGATTGTGCACCGTGATCTCAAGCCCTCCAACTTGTTTTGCATCCGTCGATCGGATGGTCTTCACTCCATCAAGGTTCTCGATTTTGGAATCTCCAAGGTTCTCGGGCTTCGCGATTCGGTTCCCGAGCTGTCGATGACCAAGACCAGCGCGGTCATCGGATCGCCGCTCTACATGTCGCCCGAGCAGCTTCGCTCTTCGCGCGACGTCGATGCGCGAACGGACATCTGGGCGATCGGGATCATTCTCTACGAGCTGCTCGTCGGCGCCGCGCCCTTTCTCGGGCAGAATTTGCCCGAGATTTGCATGAAGATTGGAACCGAGCGAGCACCGTCGATCCGCGCGACCCGATCCGAGGCGCCTGCCGCGCTCGATGCGGTCATTGTGAGGTGCCTCGAGAAGAGCCGCGAAAACCGGTACCCCAACGTGGCCGAGCTCGCCCAGGCCCTGTCCGAGTTCGGTCCCGGACGCGGGCGCGCCTCGGCCGATCGGATCTCGCGCGTCATTCGGCACGCCGGGTTGTCGGTCAGCAGTACGCCGCCTCCCTCAGGCGAGCTCGAGGACCGCTCGGGTGCCACGACGATGTCTTCGAATGCGCCGGCGCTGCGGCCCTCCAGCCCCATTCGGAGCCGACTGACGCTCCTCGGCATCGCTGCCGACGGGTTCACGTTCGACGCCATTCAGGTGGGCGATGAGATCACGGTCATGTTGCGGGGCAACGCCGAGATGACCGTGACGGCGCGGTTGTCGTCGAGCCTCGACCGCCTGCACGCAGAGATCATCCGATCCGGCGCCGAGCAGGTGACGTTCGACTTGCGCGAGCTTTATTTCATGACGTCTTCGTGTCTCAAGTGTCTTGCCAATCTCCTTGCGCGGGACGCGGATCTCGATCCCGCGCAACGCTACCTGGTGCGGTTTTTGGCAAACCCGAATCTACACTGGCAAAGGCGAAGCCTCGAGGCGCTCTCCTGCGTTTCGACCGAGCTCGTGCGAATCGAAACCGGGCCCTGATCTGCTACAACCGGGTGAAGCCCCCTCCATGCTCAAGGTTGGCGATATTGCCCCCGAAATCGACGCCGTCACCACCGATGGGTCGAGGTTCGTTTTGTCCACGGCGCCGGGGCTGTGCACCATCGTCTACTTCTATCCTCGAGCGTTTACCCCAGGCTGCACGGCCGAGGCCGAGCACTTTCGCGACAACCGGGCCGAGCTCCTCATGGCCGGCGCGCACGTCGTGGGAATCAGCGCCGACGATATCGAGACGCAGTGCAGGTTTGCCGACAAGATCGGAACGCGCTTTCCCTTGATCGCCGATTCCGACGGAGCATTGACCCGCGCCTATGGCGTCAAATGGTCGATCCTCGGCATTTCGCGGCGGGTCACCTTCGTCATCGGGCCGGGTCGTCGT
>JBBSDY010000584.1:0-3552 GCA_038240245.1 Polyangiales bacterium | reverse complement strand
GCCGGCGATGAACGTCGTCGAGACGGCTCCCAGGCCAGGAAGCAGAATGCCGAGCTTTCCGTCGGCGGGTTGAACCTGAGGCGGTCTCTTCATGAGGATCTCCTGCGGCATCCGTAGCAAGGTGGATGCCGTGCATCAATTGCGAACCGCCTCCGGGGTGCGCGAACCTCGTTGCGCGTGCGTGCGACCGCCTGGGTGGCTCGGCCCGTGCAGTAGGAGAAAGACAGAATAGGTCGGCAGGCACTCGGTCGAGAAGGGTGCGGCAATAGAGGGTACGTGCTAAGGGCGGAGCGAAGATCGTCCATGGGCTTTTGGTCAGGATATTGTGCCTCGCTCAAGCCTCTCGAGGTCGAAGAGCCAATCGATGTCTGGGTACATCGCCCGCTCGCCTACCTGCTTGCCCGGGCCTGTTTCAGGCTCCCCATCTCGCCCGACGCCGTGACGGCACTGTCCATCGTGGCCGGACTCTCGTCGGCCATATCGCTTCTCGCCGAGTTTCCGCACCACCTGCAGGTGGGGGGCGCCCTTCTCTTCGCATCGGCCATCCTCGACTGCGCCGATGGCCAGCTGGCGCGGATGCGCGGCACGTCTTCCATCTTCGGACGAATGCTCGACGGCTGCGCCGATCTCTTCACCGTGGGGGCGGTCGCCCCAGCCACGGTTTGGGTGATGTGGCGCTCGCTCGCCACACCCATGTGGGCCAAGGGCACGGTGGTGCTGCTCGCTTGCATCACGATGGTGACGACTTCTTTTCACACCACGATGTACGACCACTACAAGAACGTCTTCCTTCGCCTCACCGGGCCCTACCAGGAAGCCGAGGACTACGAAGCCGCGCTCTCTCGCTATACGGCCAAGGATCCGGCCTCGCTCTCGCTCCTGTCGCGCATCTGCTATCCGATCTATCTCTTCTATTTGAAGAGCCAGCGCGACTACGTCATGAAATTCGACCCGTACACCAGCGCGCGGCTCACGCTCTTTCCGCCGTTCGATCCTGGCCGCGCGCAGATCTACCGGACGCTGGCCGGTGCTCCCATGAAGCTCTGGCGCACCGTGTTCGGCTTCGGAACGATGGTGTTCGGTCTCGCCTTGTTCAACGCCCTCGAGCACCCCGAGGTCTACCTGATGGTCCGGCTCGTCGTTCTCAACGCCGTTTTCTATCTCTACCTGCGGCCGTTGCAAAGGCGAGCGTCGCGCGATGCCTTTCGCAAGATGGGGGTGCTCTTGCCTGACCAGCCGACGGACGACGCCGGCCTCGCCGTCGCATGACCGAGCTCGGCATCGTGCTCTGCGCGGGCGGCGGCACGCGCCTTCGTCCGCTGACCGACGACCGGCCCAAGGCGCTCGTCGACGTGGGCGGCGAAACCATCTTGCACCGCGCCGTTCGCCTCCTCGTTGCTGCCGGCGTGCGCGAGATCATCGTGGCGACCGGCTACCGCGCCGAGGCCGTCCGCGCTGCGCTGGCAGGTTGCCCGGCCAAGATCACGTTTTGCCACAACGCGGATTTCGCAACGACGCAGAACTCGATCTCTCTTCTGCATTGCGCCGACGCCGTCCGGGGGCGGCCCTTCTTCAAGCTCGACGGGGACGTGCTCTTTCACCCCCGCCTGCTGGCGCGCATGGAGCAAGACCGTGCGCCTCTGTCAGTGGCCGTCGAGCGTCGCGACGATCTCGGCGACGAAGAGATGAAGGTCATCTTTGGCGGAAAGCTCATCGAGGCCTTCGGCAAAAAGCTCGACCCGCGAAAGTGCTACGGCGAGAGCATCGGCATCGAGCGGCTCGGTGGCGAGGCGGGCACGTCGCTTTTCGAAGCGATACGAGCTGCCTTCCAAAACGGTCGGACCGATCTCTACTACGAGGACGTCTACAGCGATCTCATCGCCCTCGGCCTCGAAGCGACGCTGATCGACGTAAGTGATCTGCCCTGGATCGAGATCGATACGCCTGACGATCTCGCGCGGGCGACGGCCTGGATGCAGGCCGGAAAGCTCGACCGACCTGCGTAAAGTTTGACGCACTCCGGTATGGCATCAGGGTTGCTCAAGGGGAATGCGGCCGCCGACGCGGCAGGGCAGTCAGAGCCGAATTTTCGTAAGTGAGAGCCCTTGTTGTGGCCCGTCCGACCCCACCCGAGCGAGGGGTCGGGTGATAGGGACCGGTGTGGTTTCTTTGCGACACGTGTGAATGCAGAACGACAGCTTCATGAAGTGCAAGTTCACGAGTTTGAAAAGGAATTGCCGTATTTGGCACACGCGTGGTACATGCGTGACGACTTCATTTTCGAGCGTGCCTGGAAAGGTCTTCCGATGATTGAGCGAACCGAACGTCGATTGGAGAGAGCGGTCATCCTGGCAGCAGGCACCGGATCGCGCCTCGTCGCCCAGGAAGCTTTCCCCAAGCCTTTGAAGGAGGTGGCGGGGGTCCCGCTGCTCGTCAGGGTGTTGCGCACGCTCCAGGGCGAAGGGATTCGCGAGGCGGTGGTAATTGTCGGGTACCGTGGCGACCAGATCCGCAAGGCGCTTCTGGCCGAGCCGAGCCTCGGTCTCAAGCTGCACTTCGTCAACAACGACCGCTTCGACCGCAAGAACGGGGTCTCGCTTCTCGCCGCCAAGAAATTCATCGATCAGGAATGCATCCTATCGATGGCCGACCACCTCTATTCCCCCGAAGCCGTTCGGCGTCTCATGAAGTTCGATCTGCCCAAGGGCGCGTGCGCGCTCGGTGTCGACTATGACATCGAGGGGTGCTTCGATCTCGACGACGCCACCAAGGTGCGCCTCGAGAATGGCAAGATCGCCGACATCGGCAAGGACATCGCCGACTACAACTGCATCGACACCGGGGTGTTCCGGATCGGCCCCGAGCTCGTGCGCGAGCTCGAGCGCGTCGAACGGGCGGCCGGTGATTGCTCACTCTCCGACGGCGTGCGGGCTCTGGCCGAGCGGGGCATGTTCTTCGGCTGCGAGGTGGGCGATAGCCGCTGGATCGACGTCGATACGCCCGAAGCCTTTTTGCGTGCCGAAGCGATGGTGCGCGTGTTCGGCGACACACTGGGCGACGAGCCCGCCGCCGCCGGTGGGTTCGATGGCGAAGGAATGGAGCTCTTCGCCCCGACCTGGGTGCGCGCAGCACAGCCCTACAAGGAAGACCACTTTCAGATCGCGTCTTCGCGCGGCGAGGGTCTCCTGCGGATGATGTCCAACGAGAGCCCCTTCTCGCCGAGCACCCGCGTCATCGACGCCATCGTGAAAGCGGCCCGTCAGGGCAACATCTACCCGACGGGCGGCGTCGAGCTGAGGCGGCGCCTCGGAATGCGCGAAGGGCTCGAGGAGGGCCACGTCGTGCTGGGAGCGGGCTCGACCGAGCTCATCGATCTGGTCATTCGCACGTTCGTTGCGCCCGGCGAGGAGGTGCTACTCAGCGTGCCGACGTTCTCGATGTACGAGGCACGCGCGAGGGTGTGCGGCGGTATCCCGACCTTGGTACCGATGACCGAAGAGCACGACTTCGACGTCTCGGGGATCGTGTCGGCGGTGACCGAGCGCACCAAGG
>JBBSDY010000583.1:0-3564 GCA_038240245.1 Polyangiales bacterium | reverse complement strand
TCTGCCCGGCACGCAACATGATGGCCTCCTCGGTGAGCGGCCCGTTCACGGCGATGCTCCCCCTCTTGAGAACGACCGTCAGACGTTCGTCACTCGCGACCCACTCGGCCGTGAAGGCCGTCCCTTTCACCGTGATGAGGAAGGGCCCCACGTCGAACAGCCAATTGGCGCCCGGCAGGTGCGTGACCTCTGCACGCGCAGCACCCTCATCGAGCCGGATGCGCGCGCCGTGTTGATCGATGGACTCGATGTGTGCCCTGGCTCCCTCGAGGAGCGCCACCCGCGTGCCTTCGGAGAACCGAAATTGCACCTCGTCGGCGGCAAACGTGAGAGGCCTCGGGGCTCGATGCTCGTAGACGAGCACCCCTGCGATCCCGAAGAGCAGCACCGCCGCGGCGGACCATGCGGCGCGACCCCATCCGGCACTGCCTCGTAGCTGCTTCGCCATGAGCCGGCGCCTCAACTTTCGGTCGCCCTCTGCGAGCTGGGGCGCGGACATGTAGCCCTGCCGCTCTCGCACGAGCGCGACGAGCTCTTCGGCGCGATCGCTCAGGTCTCGACGCTCAGCCTCTTTACCGGTCATGACAAGCTCCCCGCCGGTCGAAGTAGACCGCCAGATCTGGATCGTCGTCGATCAGCCGCGACACCTCTTGTGATGCCTTGGCAACTCTACGCTTTGCGGTCGACATCGATCCGCCCATCGCTTGTACGACCTCGTCGAAGCTCAACCCCTCGACCTGGCGCAAGATGAAGGCCGTTCGGTCGTGGATCCCCAATCGATCGAGCAAGGCGTGGAATCGGCCGAGCGCTTCGCGCGCCGCACTGTCGTCTGCGTCCACCGAGCCGTCGGACAGACGACCCGTCTCGGAGAGAAACACGCTCCTTCGCACCCGCCGCCGTCGAAGCTCCCACTTGAGGAGGTTGACGGCGGTGGAGTACAGGAAAGAACGCAGCGCGTCGCGATCTCGGATCTTGGGGAGCGATCCGAAGGCTCGGAAGAACACCTCCTGGGTCATGTCGTCGACGTCTTTGGGATGCCCCAGCGCCCGATCGAAGAAGCGAAAGACCATCGGGGCGTAGCGGTTCCAAATGGCGGTGGATGCCCAAGCCTCCCCCGCTAGCTGTGCGCGCACGAGATCGCGATCCTCGACAAGCTGCTCGTCGACGGGGGCCACCAGCTTGAGCCGCGTCCCTCGGATCATGGCCTCGTCGGTCGCTCCCATCGTGCTTGCCAGAGGTTGGGGCTCATGTAGAGGAGTAGCGCGAGGCACCTCGCGAGTGTCATTTTCCAACCCTTTTCTCGGATCTGTAGGAAATCGACCTACATCACGCGAAAAGACGCTCAGCCGACTAGGATGGCCTGACCCACGTGCGCGGGCTTCTCGGCCTCGGTGAGCATGAATGCGGCCACTTCGGAGCGCGCGACCTTCTGAGCCAAGCCGTCGGGGGCGCGGCTCGCGCGCAGCGTGCGCACCTTGGGACCGTTGGTCAGGCGCCCGGGCCTGACGCTCGTCCAGGCGAGGCCGCTCGCGGCGAGCGAGCGCTCTTGCAGCTCGTGCTCGGCGAACGGGTGCTTGAGAAAGAACGGGCGAATGATCTGGTTGAGGAGGAAACCCCCGTGCTCCCGCGAATCCCCGGTGCCCCACGCCGATTCCGCGATGACCCGCGTTACCCCGTGCTGCTTCATCGCCGCGATGATGTTGTCGGTCCCGAGCGAGATGGTCTTGTCGGTTTCCTTGAGCTGAGTGCCCAGCGCAATGAAGATCGCATCGTGGCCGACCACGGCGTGCTCGACGCTCGCCGCGTCGAGCACGTTGCCCTCGACGACACGCAAGTGCGGGTGCACGATCGTCATCTTGCTCGGCGTGCGCGCGAACGCGGTGACGTAGTGGCCTGCCGCGAGAGCTTGCTCGACGATCTGCAGGCCGGTGGCGCCGGTCGAACCGAAGACGATGATTTTCACCCAGGCGACGTTATCGTAGAGCGCACGAAGGCGCCAACAGGCCCAAAGGAGTGGCTTTGAGAGCGCGGCCCCTTCATGCAGGCGTGCTCCATCAGACGCTCGCGGAGACAGGCCTAGACGTAGCGTACCCGCCGCTCGTGGACTATGCTCGGTTGCCGTTTGGATCGCCCTCGGTGTCCATTCCGCCGCCATGGCCAACACGTTGCGAGCCCGGTTCGAGCAACCCTTCGAGCATTTCGACTCCCGATGAAAGAAGACCGACCGGAGACACGATGACCTCACCACGCTCATTTGCACAAGGCACGCTGCTCATCACGCTCGTCACCTGGATGGCCATCGCGGGCGCCTGCGGTGGCCGAACGAGCATCGACGAAACCAACAGCGACACGGGGAGCGGCGGCACCAGCGGTCAGACGGGGACCACTTCCGCGACCGGGAGCACCGGTACGATGGGGACCACGACGGGCACGGGCACGGCCGGCTATACGGGCACCGCTGGGTACACAGGCACCGCTGGGTACACAGGCACCGCTGGGTACACAGGAGCAGGCGGCTACATCGGCACAGGCGGTTCCACCGGGTTTGCGGGAAGCATCAGCACCGGCGTCGGCGGCAGCTTGAACTGCAACGGCGTGGGGTGTCCGGCCATCGCTTGCGCGCCCGGCTTCCAAAGCGTTGCCATCGCTGGCTCGTGTTGCCCCGGTTGCCAGCTCTGCAACGTCGGTTGCCCGGTGTTCAAGTGCGCGAGCGGCTGGCACGGCGAGATTCTGCCCGGCCAGTGTTGCGGCAATTGCGTCATGGATCTGAATTCGTGTGATGAGGGCAAAAAGCAATACGAGGTGACGAGAGCGCAGTACCTCGACAAGTACTCGGCAGGATGCACGAGCGACGTCGATTGCGTCGTCGCCATCGAGATCGATGCATGCGTCCACCGCTGCGACATTGCCGTCACGGGCGCGAGCTACGAGAACTGGAAATCGAATACGATTTCACTCGGAGATCAGAACTGTTCCGGTTGTCCCAAGCCTGTCGCCCAGCCTTGTTCGATGCGGGTGCCACGATGCCGGATGAACCGATGCGTCCTCGAGCCGCCGGGCACGAAGTAAGAGCCTGGTCGCGGTATTTTGACCTCACTCCTCTTTGATCTCCATTTCGTCCAAAATCTCGAACGAGAAGCGGCCTCTCCCACGGCGCTCGATGCGCATGAAGGGAGCTTTCTCTGCGAGACGACGTCGAAGAAGGATAAGACGACTCTCGAGATTGTCGGCGATCGGCGGAAGAGCAAGCGTCGGATCGACCCTCAGCTCCTTGTTGGTGAAGGTGCGTCGCCCTTCAGCATGCGCTCTCAAAAGGCTCCACAAAATGCGACCAGCCAGACCTTTGATGATGTACTCGTGGTCGACGAAGACGGAGTCGTCATTGCGATAGTAACGCGCCAAACGCCGCTTTCCATGCGCGCTCAAAGGCGGTGGAGGCGGTGTCTCTTCGTCAGCATCCACCGATACGTCGACGTCGCGAAACGCGGACAGTGCTTGTGCGGCCACGGTGGATAGGATGAGGAGGGCCTGTTCGGTGGCGACGCCGAAAGCGCTCGGCAATTG
>JBBSDY010000582.1:0-3565 GCA_038240245.1 Polyangiales bacterium | reverse complement strand
TGATCTTGCCTTCCTCGATGAGCTCCTTCAAGGTCAAGAGGTCGTGCTGGCGCTCCTTGAACATGAGACCGACGAGCTTCTGTTTCGAGAAGAGCGAGCGCATGGGCGCAAAAATCTGCCGTTGAAAGCCGCCGAGCCAGCGGCCTCCGCCTTCGCCGCCGACGATGACGATGGATCCGCGAGGGGTGAGCACCCGGCGTAGCTGCGCCAGCGGCCGACGACCCGCCATGTCGATGATGAGGTCGAAGCGGTGCGTCCCTTCCGTGAAGTCGTTGCGGGTGTAGTCGATGATCTCGTCGGCGCCGATACCCCGGACCAGCTCCATCTTGGACGTGCTGCAGACGCCAGTGACGACCGCTCCGAATGCCTTGGCCAGCTGCACCGCATAAGTCCCCACGCCGCCCGCGGCACCGATGATTAGGATCTTTTGCCCGGGCTGGATGTTGCCGGCGTTGCGAAGCGCATTGAGGGCCGACATCGCCGAAATGGGCACTGCTGCGGCTTGCTCGAAGCTGAGGTTGGTGGGTTTGGGCGCAAAGCGATCTGCTTTACCGCACGCGTACTCCGCGAAGGAGCCGTCGCAGGTGCCGTATACGAGGTCATCCGGCTTGAACATGGTCACATTTTTCCCCACCGCCTCGACGGTCCCGGCAACGTCGCTGCCCCGAACCCGGAGCCTGGGTGTGCGCAACCCGAATCCCATGACGCGCACCAGGTAAGGCCGGCCGGTCATCAAATGCCAGACGCCAGGATCGACGCCGGCCGCGTGCACCCGGATGAGTACGTCGTCCTCCCCCGCGACCGGCTTTTCGATGTCGCGGTGCTCGAGCACATCGGCTGAGCCATACCTGTCCTGTACGATCGCTTTCATGGTATCGCGCTCGGCACCGTACTCGAGGCGCGCTTGGGTGTCGAACCGGTCTTGGCTCCCTGCGGGGAGTCGAACGGAGGCACTGGCCCACCTCCTCGACTGAAGGTTCTTACTGGCCAAGTCCGGCGAGTGGCGTGTCTCAATCGGTGTCAGCGTCCCGCGAATCTGTCGAGCGCGCTGAGCAGCGCTGCGCGTTTGGAATCGCTGCGTAGGTGCCCTGCATCTTCGAGAATGACCAGCTCGACGCCAGGCCATGCGCGAGCCAGCGCCCACGCCGTATCGACTGGGCAGCTCATGTCGCGTCGGCCGTGGATGAGGATGCCGGGGATTGCGCCGAGACGCCCCGCATCACGGATGAGCGCTCCTTCTTCGAGCCAAGCGACGTGGCGAAGGTAATGCGTACAGATGCGAACGAATGCCAACATGTCTTCGGGTGGCATGCTGCCGAAGGGCCTCGCCTCGGTGTTGGGCTCGAGTGAAAGCACGGCGTCCTCCCACGCGCACCACGCGCGGGCCGCCTCGAGGCGCACCCGCAAGTCGGGGTGTTCCATCCGGTGTCCGTACGCTGCGATGACGTCCCCGTCGCCATGTGCCTCTGGAACGTGGTCACGAAACTGCTTCCAAGCCTCGGGGAAGAATCGCGCCACGCCTCCGTAGAGCCATTGTGCCTCGATGCGACGCGAGGTCGTCACGCCGCTGAGGACGATCTCGGACACGCGCGACGGGTGCCGCTGCGCGTACGCGAGAGCGAGCGTCGATCCCCACGAGCCGCCCGATACAAGCCACTGATCGATGCCGAGGTGCACGCGCAGAGCCTCCATGTCCCTGATGAGATGCTCGGTCGTATTGAACTCCATCTCCGTGGCAAGGGAGCTGGCGGGCGGGGTCGAACGACCGCACCCGCGCTGATCAAAGAGGATGATGCGGTACCTCCGTGGATCGAATGCGCGCCGCATGTTCGGCCCACAGCCTTGCCCTGGGCCCCCATGGAGCACGACGGCGGGCTTGCCATCGGGCGCGCCCGACACCTCCCAAAAGACAACGTTCCCATCGCCGACATCGAGAAGGCCCTGCTGGTGCGGCTCAATGGGCGGATAGAGATCAATCATGGGCCGCGATCTCTCACCCCCGCACGCGGATGAACTCGGGCTGCGCGTGCCGCACGGCAGATGGACCTGGAGAGGACAGGCGAATGGCTCCAGTTCGTCGCAAGTGCCTCACAAACACCAATGCCTCGCGGTATTCCCGTTCGAGCCACTGTGGGAGCGGCGGGCTCTGGCCCAATGTACGCACCGTCTGGCCCTTCGACTCGAATGTGATCCGCTCGGTCCTCGTCATGGTCTACTTTCCAGCGCCCTCGAGCTTCGCCGCAAATGGATCGACGCTCAGCTCCATCAAGAATTTCAGGTCCTCCGTCCCGAGCAGGGCCTTCATTTCGGCGACGACCGCTGCACGACGCTCGGCGGCCAGCTTTTTCAGGTGCTTTTCGACGGCGGCGACGAAAGCCTTCACGTAGAGCTGCTGGGCAGCGATGAGCGGCGCTCCACCGGGAGCTCCGTGGCCGGGATAGAGCGTGGCGTCCCTCGCCATGGTCCGGTCGAGCACCTCGAGACACGAAAGCCACTCGGTCGCGTAGCCGTCGGCGAGGTAGGCATGCATGCCCGAGTAGACCAGATCCCCCACGAAGAGGGTGCGCTCACCTAGCTTCCACACCGCGTCGGCCGGCGACTCGGCGGGGCCCACGTCGTGAACCTCGAACAGCAGATCTTCGAGCCGGAGCTGGGAGCCGGTCGGCGCGTCGTGGGTGGGAAAGCGTCGGGTCGTCGGCCATTCTTCTCCCATCATGGGGCCGACGATGCCGTTCTTGACCGCGTCGTCCCGCTCGATCACCGACCTCACGGCCGGTGTTGCGTAAAGCGGGACGTCGAGCCCGCGGAGGATCTCCGCGAACCCCGCATAGTGATCGGGATGCGCGTGGGTGACGACTCCCGCCAGCGCTGGTTTACCGATGTCGTCCAGCGCACGGCGCACGGCGCGTGCATCGCTCAGCGTGAGCATCCCGTCAACGACGACCACGCCCTTTGCCCCTTCGACCAAATAGGAATTCACTGCCATCAGAGTGCCTGATACCCGATGAATCTTCGTGCTCATGGTGAATGACCTCGAGACGCAATATGGGTCTCGGCGTAGCGGGCGCCAATCGTCCGATCGAATGCATTGATTCGTGCGGTGCATGTCATCAGTGCCGGCGCCCCGACGGCGTCAATGTCGAAGCCAGCTCTTCGCGAAGCCAGCGGGAGGCTGCGTCGTCGTTGGCGGCAACGTGCCAGGCCATCTGAATGGCGAACGCGGGAAGATCCAGTGGAGGCGCGACCATCTGCAATCCCGCCGCCTCTGCGGCTAACCGCGCGAGCCGTCCCGGCAGCGTCACGATCAGATCGGTACGCGCCACCAGGGCGGGGGCGACCAGAAAATGAGGAACGCGGGCGACCACCCGTCGCCTTAGCCCTCTCTCGGCGAGCGCAAAATCCACCACACCGGGACCGTAGTCGGGCGCGGTGACCAGCACGTGGTCGAGCTCGACGAAGCGCTCCAGCGAGAGCGCTCCGCGGATCAGCGGATGCCCCTTTCGAACGAGGCACTGGAAGCGCTCCTCGTAAAGAACCCGCCGCTCGAGCCCGATGTCCGCCTCGA
>JBBSDY010000581.1:0-3569 GCA_038240245.1 Polyangiales bacterium | reverse complement strand
CCTTCCGCTTCGTGCCGGAGCGCCCGCTGCCGCTCTACAAGGCCCCCAAGGACGTGAGCGAGGTCCCCGTCGGCGAGTACGGCCCCCACGCCCGCGAGGCGCGCGAGCGCGCGATGCGCGACAACCCCGCCGTGCTCGAAGAGCTACGTGCCCTCTATGCCGAGCAAAACAAGGGCAAAAAGAAGAAAGAGACCAAGAAGAAGGGCGGCCCTGTTCGCATCGATCCCGCCAAGATCCCGGTCATCAAGCCGACCGTCCTGGCGACGCCCAAGGGCGACGTCGAGAAGTTCGCCCGCCTGCTCGAGAACCTCACCGCGCAGACCGACTGCGGCGCGTGCGGCTATCCCACTTGCTACGAGTACACGACGGCGATGGCCGCCGGACAGGACTACGATCCTTCCAAGTGCGAGCCGGGCGGCAACGAGGCCACGGCCGACCTGGGCTACGCGATGGACGTGTACTGGAAAGGTCCCGACCAGGCCGACGCGATGGCCCTGGGACCCGCCCCCGTCGAGGGTGCCGCGCCGGCCGACGACGCCAGCAAGCCCCCGTCGGGGGGCGCCGCGGCCGCTCCCGCCGCGCCTGCGCCGCCTGGCTGAGAGTTGGCCCTTGAACGGCGAATACGCCGAGACTAACCTTCGCGCGCCGTGCCCGCTGATCTGACCGCGATATCGTTCCTGATTCTGGCCGGGCTCACCCTCGGATCGGGTGGGATCGTCGCCTTCTCGAAGAACATCATCTACTCCACGGTCGCGCTGCTCGGCTGCTTTCTCGGGATTGCGGGCCTCTACATCCAGCTCTCGGCCGACTTTCTCGCGGCGGTGCAGATCCTGGTCTACGTCGGCGGCACGCTCACGTTGATCCTCTTCGCCGTGATGCTGACCAGCCGCATCGAGGACATTCGCACGTCGAATACGGCGGTGGGACGCGGCGCCGCGTTCGGGGTGGTGGCCATCGTGCTGCTCATTCTCGGCAAGGTCGCCGCGACGACGCCATGGCCAGCGACCGATCGGCCGCAAATGCCAGCCACCGCCAAGCTCGGACACGCGTTTCTCTCGGAGTACTTGCTCCCCTTCGAAATTGGCTCGATTGTTCTTTTGGGCGCCATGATTGGCGCCGTCGTCTTGGCCCGCCGGGCGGTCAAGCGCGACTGGGAAAAGCAGTAATGCACGTCTCGCTGGTTCATTACCTCACCGTGGCTGCCGTCCTCTTCGGGCTCGGCCTCTTCACGGTCATGACCCGCCGCAACGCCGTGGGCATCCTGCTGGGCGTCGAGCTCATCCTCAATGCCGCGGCGCTCAACTTCGTGGCGTTCGAGCACTTCATCGCCGGTGGCGTTTCGGGTCAGGTGTTCACGGTCTTCATCATCATCCTGGCGGCGAGCGAGGCTGCCATCGCCCTGGCGATCGTGCTCCAGATCTACCGAGGCTACCGCAGCATTTTTGCCGACCAGCTGACCGACCTCAAGAACTGAGGGGGGACCGTCCAAATCCACCGAAAACGTTGGCAAAAACAGGATGTTTCGCCCTTGACCGGGGCGACCACCCTCCGCTAACGTTCGCGCGCGCCGGCGGCTCCAAAGAGCGGCGACGCACCGCCCGCCATGCCCGAGTTCACAGGACCCGTCCAGCACGTCGAGCTGTCGACGACTCTCTGGCTGATTCCCCTCTTGCCCCTGCTCGGGTGCATCATCAATTTGTTCTTCGGGCGCAAGCTGCAGAAGAGCTCCGCCGGCGAGGGTCTCGCCAAGAGCTTGCACATCGGCAGCTTCGGCGTGAGCGCCGTCGCCATCGGGGCGATGGTCGCCGCATTCGCGCTCGCGATCTTCCACGTGGCGAAGATCGTCGCCCTGCCCCAGGACGCTCGTTACCTCTACTGCCACTGCTGGCAGATGGTCCGCATCGGATCGGTCGAGTTCAATTTCGACTTCGCGCTCGACCCTCTGTCGTCGGTGATGATCCTCATCATCACCGGGGTCGGCTCGCTCATCCACATCTACGCCGCGGCCTACATGGCCACCGAGAAGGCCTACTGGCGCTTCTTCACGTACCTGAACCTCTTCGTCTTTTCGATGCTCCTCCTGGTGCTCGGCGACGGGTTCATCGTCATGTTCTTCGGGTGGGAAGGCGTGGGCCTGTGCAGCTACCTGCTCATCGGCTTCTGGTACCAGGACTACAAAAAAGCGAGCGCCGGCATGAAGGCGTTCGTCGTCAACCGCATCGGTGACTGGGGATTCGTCACCGGCGTCATGCTCCTCTTTTGGGGTCTCGGCGGAAGCTGGCTTCAGGGTGGCTTCTACCAGCCCGACAACCTGGCAAGGCTCTCGGTCGTGTCGGCCGAGGCAGGCGAGCCGGCCGAGGGAGGCGAGCACGCCGTCAAGGCCGAAGCTCCGAAGGCAGACGCGCACGGACACGCCGCCAACAAGGAGCCGGCGCCCGCTCATCACGCGGGCGGCGACACGCGGGCCTACCTCACCTTCACCGGATTTCCGGGCGCCGAGGTCTACGTCGACAACGGCAGCACGCCCTTTGGAGTGTCACCTTTCGTCAAGCGCGAGATCAAGGCGGGGCACCACGCCCTGCGCGTCGTGCCCGGTGGTGGCGTCGACGACCAGGAAATCCCCACCGCCGAGACCGAGGGCGGCACCGAGTCGGTGATCTCGATCGTGGGCCCGACGCTCGTGTTTCGCCAACTTCACGACCAGCTCGTCGTCAAGGACAGCCGCGGCGAGCGCGTGCTGCGCGACTCGCTCATGTCGAAAACGGTGTGGGGCGGCATCGGGCTCGTCACGCTCGCGTGCATCTGCTTCTTCATTGGCGCCACCGGAAAGAGCGCGCAGCTTCCGCTCTACGTCTGGCTTCCCGATGCGATGGCCGGCCCGACGCCGGTCTCCGCGCTCATCCACGCGGCCACCATGGTTACCGCCGGCGTCTACATGATCGCGCGCCTGTCATTTCTCTTCTCGCTCAGCCCTGCGGCGTGCGGCGTGGTGGCGACCATCGGCGCAATGACCGCCCTCTTCGCGGCCACCATCGGCTTCTTCCAGCACGACATCAAGAAGGTGCTCGCCTACAGCACCGTGAGCCAGCTCGGCTTTATGTTCATCGGGGTGGGCGTGGGGGCGTACTGGGCGGGCGTGTTCCACCTGATGACCCATGCCTTCTTCAAGGCCTGCTTGTTCCTCGGGTCGGGCTCGGTGATCCACGGCATGCACGGCGTCGAGCACGATCCCGATGCCGCGCAGGATATGCGCAACATGGGCGGCCTCAAGCGCGTGATGCCCCTCACCGCGAAGACGTATTGGGTGGCGTGTGTCGCCATCACCGCGGCTCCCATCCCGCTCTTCGCCGGTTTTTGGTCGAAGGACGAGATCCTCTGGAAGGCGCTCAACACCGAGAACATCGGAACGGTTCCGGCGCTGCTCATCTATGTGACGGGCCTCACCGCCGCCGCGTGCACGTCGTTCTACATGTGGCGCAGCTACTACCTCACGTTCGAGGGCGAGCACGCCAAGCCCGAGATCGCCACGCAGGTGCACGAGTCGCCCCCGGCGATCACCTACGTGCTGT
>JBBSDY010000580.1:0-3570 GCA_038240245.1 Polyangiales bacterium | reverse complement strand
GGAAGCGATCCAGGCATGGGCGCGGGCTATCCGCTCGCACCGCTCTGGCAGTATGCGCATCCCACCCATGCCGAAGGAAGAACGAGCGTTGGGACGATCGACATCGGCGCCTACGAGCTGGGCGGCGGCACCGATGCGGGGCCCGATGGCGCCATCGGTCCCGGGCCGGCGGGCGGCGCCGGCGCACCGGGCGATGCAAGCGTGGGTGCGGGCGGCAGTGCGATCGGCGCGGGCGGTGGGGGGATCACCGGCGGGGCAGGTACGGCAGGCGCCGCGGTGGGATCGGGATCGTCGGGGAGCACGCAACCTGGCAATGCAGCCGACGAGGGCGGATGCGGTTGTCGGATGACGGCGCCCACCGGCGATGCCCCCAAAATATGGCTCGTGCTGATGGCTGCGCTCGCGGCTGCGCGGGTGAGCCGGCGATTTCGTCAGTCGGGCTGGTAGATGATCGCCTGCGAATTGTCGGTGTAATAAAACCTTTCGCCACTGGTGCGCTGGAAGGTGAGAGCGCCGAACGTGTTGACGGCGATGCCCCAGAGGGCGCACGCATAAAACCATTGACCCAGCCGGTAACCACCCATCGCCAGCAGGGCAAACAAGAACACGGCGTAGTCGTTCGAGAAGCGGTAACCGAACTGAAGCCATCCGCTGTTTTGGTAGAGAAGGTCCATCAAGATCACGGGCGCGATGGATATTGCGAGCGCGCGCCATACGAATCCTGCGCGACGCGGCCAGAGCAGCCAGAGGTAGATGGGCGTGGTCACCCACAGCGCGAGACCGTGGCTGTTGATCTGCAACCGGGGATCGGTCTTGCTGATGTACGGCAAGCTGCTGGTGACGATGCCCAGGTTTTTACCGAGGTAGTGGTACGAAAAGAGCCCCCACTTGTCGATGCGTGCCTTCCAGCCGACGGTGAGGTGCTCGTGGCCGAACTCGAAGGTTCCGAAGCGGGCCTTGTTGTGCCAGGCGGTGACCGCGAGGATGAGGGCTACGGGGAGCGCGAAGAACGAAAGCTTTTTGGCGACGGCGCGCCAGTCGGTGGCTTCGAAGCTGCCGCCCCATAGCTTGCGCCACACCTCGAGCACGAAGAAGAGCCCCACCAGCAGCGCCGGTGGGCGGGTCACGAACAAGAGCCCGACGAAAGTGCCCGCGAGGAGCGGCCGCTCGGCGTCGAGCGCCGTCAGCAAGTAACCCGCGGCAAGCGCGACGGCGACGACGTGCGCGGAAAACCACACGGTTCCCTGGTCGGCGGTGAAGAAGTACACGGTGCCGAACGAGAAGATCCACGCCAGGGCGAGGTTTTGGATGTCCGAGCACTTGCTTTCGCCCATGCGTCGCAGCTTTTCGAGCGCCAGAAAAAGAAGGCCCGGGCCGAGTCCGGCGAGCCAGAGCCAAATTTGACCGTCGCGCAGGTTCTCTGGCGATCCTGCGAGCTTGACGAACGGCAAGAGGATGACCGCGGGAAACGGTGGAAAGCTGACGAACCATCGCCCGTCGTGCTCGGCAAAGTCGTTGTTGAGCGTGTAGGCCGGCGGCGGGTGGCCCAGATCGAGATGGCCGTGAAGCCAGGCGTCAGCCAAAAGCGCGTAATGGTTGAACTTCGTGTGCTCGGTCCAGAGCTGCCGCGGAGCGCAGGCAAAATAGACGACGGTGCAGCCGACATAGACCAAGAGAGCGAGGACAAGGCGCCGTCTCTGTGAGCCGGGCTCGAGCCACCTCGCGAGGCGCTCGCGGGGAAAAATGCCGGCCAGCTCCATGGGGCGCCGAAGCTAGCACTGTTGCCCGCGTCCCGGCACAAGCTATAGAGAGGCGCCATGGTCGCTCGAGGAACCTTCGTCGTGCCGGTGCACGACCTGGACGTGGACGGGCGGGACGTCACCGTCCCGATCACGGCCGCGTGGCTTCGTGGGGCGCTCGAAGCCTGCGAAATGCAGCCCGCCGGAGGCGAAGGTCGCCTCGAAGCGCACTTCACGAAGTCGGGAAACGACGTCCTGGTTCAGGCCCAGGTCGACGTCGAGCTCGCCATTCCCTGCGCGCGCTGCCTCCAGCCGGTCGAGCTTCGACCCAACATCGAGCTGGCGCTCCTGCTGCACCCCACCACACCCGCAAGCCCCGCCAAGAGGCCCAAACGGGCCGCCGAGCGGTCCGGGACGGGTGATGGCGACGACGAGTTTTCGGCCGATGAGGCCGATCTCGATACCTACGAAGGGGACGAGGTCGTGCTAGATCGGTTCGTCCGCGAGGCCATTCTGCTCGAATCCCCCATCTTTCCCTTGTGCTCCGAGGCCTGTGAAGGTATCCGTCCGGCCTCGGATTCGGTATCCCTCACCGGGCAGTCCGTCACCGATCCACGCCTCTTGCCGCTCCTCGAGCTGGCCAAGAAGCGCAATATGAAGGAGTAGTCCCGTGGCAGTTCCCAAGCGACGAAAAAGCCGTTCCAAGCGCGACATGCGTCGCGCCAACCACGACAAGGTGACGGTCCCCAACCTCATCGCTTGTCCCAACTGTTCCGAACCGTGCGTGGCGCATCGGGTGTGCCCGTCCTGCGGGTTCTACAAGGGGGCCAAGGTCAAAGAGACGGCCAACCCCGAGTGATTGGGAGCTGAGCCATGAGCACCCCGGGCCCGGCGAGCAAGATTCTCGGCACCGGCCACTACGCGCCGGCCAAGGTGCTGACCAACGCCGAGCTCGAGCGCATGGTCGACACCTCGGACGCGTGGATCTCCGAGCGCACCGGCATTCGCGAGCGCCGCATCGCCGCGAACGGTGAGCTCACCAGCGACATGGCATCGGCCGCGGCGATCGCGGCGCTCGAATCGGCCGGCATCACCGCCGCCGATCTCGACATGATCATCGTGGGAACGGTCACCGGCGACAGCCCGATGCCCGCCACCGCGGTGCACGTGCAGCAAAAAATCGGCGCGCAGCAAATTCCAGCCTTCGACATTTCCGCGGCGTGCGCGGGGTTCATCTACGGACTCTCCATCGGCGATCAGTTCATTCGCACTGGCCAGATGCGGCACATCCTGGTCATCGGGGTCGAGCTTCTTTCGCGTGTGCTCAACTGGAGCGATCGCACCACGTGCGTGCTCTTCGGTGACGGCGCGGGCGCCGTGGTTCTCGGTCCGGCCCAGCCGACCGACGAGACCAAGCGCGGCGTCATCTCCACCAAGATCTTCACCGACGGCTCGCTCGCTGCGTCGCTCACCATTCCCGGCGGCGGAAGCCAGCTTCCGCTGACCCACGCGAGTCTCGACGAAGCCAAGAACAAGGTTCAGATGGTGGGCAGCGAGGTGTTCAAGGTGGCGGTGAAAAACCTTACCTCTGCCTCCAAGGCTGCCATCGAAGCAGCCGGGCTTTCCACCAGCGACATCGACTGGGTGGTCGCCCACCAGGCCAACCTTCGCATCCTCACGCAAGTGGCCAGCCGGCTCGACATTCCGCTCGATCGGTTCGTGGTCAACATCGAGCGCTACGGCAACACGTCCAGCGCATCGATTCCCATCGCCCTCGACGAAGCGGTTCGCGATGGGCGCATCAAGCCGGGGCAGACCGTTCTGATGTGCG
>JBBSDY010000579.1:0-3572 GCA_038240245.1 Polyangiales bacterium | reverse complement strand
GCCCCCGGCCTCATCATCAGCAAGAAAGCATTCGGCGTCGGTCGTCGCATGCCCATCGCGCAAAGGTTCAAGGAGTGAGCAAGATGCGCCTGTCAGCCAAAGATCTCGCAACCGTCAGCTCGCGCCTCGAAGGTTGCGCGCCGTTCGAAATACTGAAGTGGGCGCACGAAACGTTCGGCGCACGGGCCGCCATCCTGTCCAGCATGCAACGGGCGGGCTCGGTTCTCTGCCACATGGCCAACCATGGCGGTCTCTCCTTCGACGTCGTGTTCGTCGACACCGGCGTGCTCCACCAGGAGACGCTCCAGACGCGCAACGAGCTTGCCCGCTCTCACCAAAAGCTGCGGGTGGTGACGCTCTCGCCCGAGCGAACCTTCGCCGATCAGACCCGCGACGAGGGCTTGCTCTATCTGTCGCGCGAGGGACAGGAGCGCTGCTGCGATCAGCGCAAGAGTGCGCCGCTGCGCGCGATTCGTGGCCGCTACGACGCACTGGTGTCGGCCCTGCGCCGCGGCGAGGGGGGCGCGCGCGCCAAGCTCGGCGCCCTCGCCATCGACGAGGAGCTGGGCGTACTGCGCATCCACCCCTTCGTCGGCTTCGGCAAGGACGAGCTCGAGGCGTACACCCGGGCCAACCCCGACGTGGTCATCAATCCCCTTCATGGCATGGGGTTTCCCACCATCGGCTGCTTTCCCTGTACGACGCCGGTGCGTCCCGACGAGCCCGAGCGGGCGGGTCGCTGGCGCCATCTGGCCGGCGTCGAATACTGCGGCATCAACCCCACCGACCGCGCGGGCCAGCACGAAGCGTCGATCGACCTCGATGATCGGTACGCCGCTGCCTTTCGGTAGTCTTCCCCATCATCCCCACGAGCCCAGTTGACATGTTCGCCCGATTGGACTCCGATCGGCGCATGAAGAAGACATGCGCTGCTCTCCTCTTGGCCACCATTTCTTGGGGATGCGTCCAGGAGAACATGGTCGACGTCAAACCCGAGGCCGCCGCGATCAAGGTGGTCAAAGAAGACGACAAGCCTTTCCGCTGCGACGTGCTCGCCGATGTCCACGGAACCTCCCGCTCCGAGGACAAGGACAAGGCGCGCCATGGCGCGGAGAACGACATGAAGAACCAGGCTGCCATGCTCAAGGGGGCCAACTACGTGCTCGTGGAGATCGATCGCAACAAGCACATCGGTACGACCCAGGTCAACGAAGCGTTTCTCGCCGGCAAGGCGCTGAAATGCAAAGATCCCGACAAGTCCTAGCCACCCGCGTCGCGCCTCGCTATCCAATCGTGGGCCGTGAACGCTGCTCGCGGCCCGACGCAATCTGATCTGCGACGGCTAGGCTTCGACGCGCTCTCCGGTCGTGCCGATGCGCAGCGGCGATCGCCACAGGCCGCTGGTGGGGACCGTGAAATGCGAGCGCGACGGAAGGCCGTCGGGCGCAAGTCCAATGAGACACGGCTCGTCCTCGCGCGACCACGTGACGACGCAGGGGATGGTGTACTCGATGCCGGTGACCGCGTCGGCAATGTAGACGACGGTTCGCTCGCCGAGCGGCAGCGGGCACGCGGCGCCGATCACCAGGCAATCCGAAGCCAGAATCTTGAGGTCGCCGGACAAGAAACCCGATCCCGCGGTGAGCTGTACGGGCACTCCCCGCCGCGAGGGATCGACCTTTTCGAGGGTGGTTTGCTCGTCTTCGGCTGCCACGAGCTGCAGCAGGGATAGGAGCTCGAAGCGCTCGCTCTTGGTGAGCGGCATCCCGATCGCTTCGTAGCGAACGCGGAGCTCCCAGAACCGAACCAAGAAATCGAGTTTATCCATCACGGCGCGCGACCTCCGAACACCGGTACAAGGTGCACTCTTCGTGCCACCGTGCGATAACGTGCGGACTCCGGTGGGCAGCACGTCAGGACGAGGCCGGAGCCAACTTGGCCTACATTGGACCCGCGATCTGGATGTCTCGACGTCGCACATCTTCCACGCATCCGTTCCGACCGTTCGGCTCGGCCGCGCACGCGCCGTCGATACGGTGGAATAAGCTCATGTCGCTGAAGGTTATCTCATTGGTCGTCGCAATCTCGTGGACCATGGGTTGCGGTACGCCGCGCGTGAGCCTGTCGCAGGGGCCCCGCGAGTACCTGCCCACCGACTATGACCACGTGCTGTCGCGCTGGACGCGTACCGAGCAGCTCATCCGGCTCGCCGAGCTCGATGATCTGCTCACCGTATCGGCGACGCTCGAGTCGTGGGACTTTCGTTGGGCCTACGTGGTTCGCTACGCGAACGACTACCTTCTCACCGTCGAGCAACGGCGTGTCCTTCTGGCATCGACGCTCGCCGAGACCAACTCGCACTACCAATTCTTCGTCGCGCTCTACGGCAGCGATCGAAAATGGATAGACCTGACCAAGCCCAACTCGGCGTGGATCGTTCGCCTGGTCGATGACAAGGGAAACGAAACGGCGCCCGAAGAGATCGTCGCCATCCCCAAACCTGGTCCCATCGAGCACTCTTATTTCCCGTACGCGACGGAGTGGCGCAAGGTCTTCCGTATCAAGTTCCCGACGTCGACGGCGAGTGGCCCGACCATTGCCAAGGACGCGGGGTTCGTCGGTCTGCGCTTCGCCGGCGCTCGCGGGAGCGAAGAGCTGCACTGGGAGCTACGTCGCTGACGCTCGAGCACGAGAGCGCCGCGCGAGCTACATCCCCGCGAAGATCTCGAGCAGGGGCGGGCAGGTGACGAGCAGCTCCTGGGCGAGCGCGCGCGCACCGAAGAAAATGATCGCCCCCTTCGCGCCAGCGTGCGTCGTGGTCGGCGCGGCTTCACCGCCCAGCACTTCACGGGCAAAGAGGAAATCGCCCGGGCCGAGTCGCTCGCCGTCTTGCCCGAGCTCCAGGCTACCGACGCCCACGATGATCATTCCCGGAACGGGAAGGCCGGCGGTGGCTACGATTTCGTTCGGCTGCAGCACGCGGACCTCGAGCCGCTCGATCGCGGCGGTGCGAAGTCCCTCATCGAGTCGATCGCCGAGCGGCCCCATTGTGCACCCCGCGATCGCCTGGATGCGGTTCGAGGCCGCCATGAGCCCTTGGAGCAGGGCGGTAGATCCAGCCAGCGCCGCTTCGACGGCGTCGAGATCCCAGAGGGCGACCTTCGTCGGATCGGATTCGGCGACGAGACGGAGCGTCATCGTGTCGGGAATGGACGATCGGGCATAGAGTGCCTCGCCCGCCTTAAGCGTGCCTGCTGCGACGTCACTGACCGTGGCCTGCACGGAAACGAGGCCGTCGATGACGAGCGCGAGGCCCGTCACCTTGAGCTCCTCGTCGGCGGCGATCGACTCGATGGTGACGGTGCGGAACAGGGCCTTGCGCTGCTCATCGGTGAGCTCGCCCGACGCCTCGAGCGCCCCCAGAAAGAATGGCGCTTCGAGCTCGGACTCGGGCGCTGCCGCGGGCTCTGGCGCTCCTGTCAGCTCGGGTGCTTCGGATGTTTCTGGCAGGTCGGATGTTTCTGGCAGGTCGGATGTTTCTGGCAGGTCGGATGTTTCTGGCAGGTCGGATG
>JBBSDY010000578.1:0-3574 GCA_038240245.1 Polyangiales bacterium | reverse complement strand
GTTGGCCTAGCACACAATCGCCGAGCCCGTCACGATGACGGTCCCGATCAAAGATGGCGCAATCGTTCAGAACCCCCCCACCACGCCGAACGCGGTGCTAGGGTTCGCTCATGGCCAATGGGCCCCCCTCCTCATCGGGCGCGGTGGTCGACACCGTACCCATTCTGCCCCTTCGCAACAGCGTCCTGTTTCCGATGTCGGTGGTCCCCATCAACGTGGGGCGTCCCCGCAGTGTGCGCCTGGTCGAAGACCTGCTGGGACGCGAGCGCGCGCTGGTCGGCATCGTCAGCCAGAAGAGCCCCGAGCTCGACGAGCCCACGTTCAAGGACCTCTACGACATTGGCACCCTGGCGCGCGTCGTGAAGGTCATACGCCTCGGGCAAAGCAACTACAGCGTCGTGCTCAATGGTCTCGGTCGATTTCGCATTGCCTCGCCCGGGGGGCTCGAGCCTTACATGCGTGGCAAGATCCAGCGCATCAGCGAAGCGATGAGCCGCGACGTCGAGCTCGATGCTCTCGGAACGACCCTTCGCGAATCGACGCGCGAGGTGCTGGGCCTCATGCCCAACCTCCCCAAAGAGACGGCGGGCATCCTCGACAACGTCCGCGAGCCGGGCGCCCTTGCCGATCTCATCGCGTCCAACTTTCCGCAAGAGCACGCGTCGGTGGCCGACAAGCAGCAAATCCTCGAAGCCTTCGACGTCAAGACCCGCGTCCGTCTCGTGCTCGCCATGGTGAGTCGGCAGCTCGAGGTGCTCAAGGTCAAAAAAGAGATCTCCTCGATGGTGCAAGAGGAGATGGGCAAATCGCAGCGCGAGTACATCCTTCGCCAGCAGATGAAGGCCATCCGCGAAGAGCTCGGCGAGGGCGGCGACGACGACGAGGTCGAAGAGCTACGCGAGCGCCTGCGCAGAGCGCAGCTTCCGGGCGAAGCCGAGAAGATCGCCAAAAAGCAGCTCTTGCGTTTGTCGTCGATGCAGCAGCAATCGGCCGAGTTCAACGTCACCAAGACCTACCTCGAGTGGCTTTCCGACTTGCCGTGGAGCAAGACGACGCCCGATCGCATCGAGGTCGCCGACGTGCGCCGCTGTCTCGATGAAGACCACTTCGGCCTCGAGAAGGTCAAAAAACGAATCGTCGAATACGTTGCCATCCGCAAGCTCCGCAAGGATAAAAAGGGCCCCATTCTGTGCTTTATCGGTCCTCCCGGCGTGGGCAAGACCTCGCTCGGCCGATCCATTGCCAGGTCGATGGGTCGCAGGTACGGGCGTATCGCGCTGGGTGGCGTGCGCGACGAGGCCGAGATCCGCGGCCACCGGCGCACTTACGTGGGCGCGCTTCCGGGACGCATCATGCAGGCCCTCAAGAAGGTGGGCACCAAGAACCCCGTGCTCGTGCTCGACGAAGTCGACAAGCTCGGCGTCGACATGCGCGGCGATCCCGCGGCGGCCTTGCTCGAGGTGCTCGATCCCGAGCAAAACGTCACCTTCCAGGATCACTACATCGACTGCGCCTTCGACATCTCGCAGATCACGTTCCTGGCGACCGCCAACAACTACGAGACCATCCCTCCGGCGTTGCTCGACCGCATGGAGGTCATCGACGTCAGCGGGTACACGCGCAACGAGAAGCTCAGCATCGCCCGCGAGTTTCTGGTGCCCAAACAGCGCAGTGAGCACGGCGTCACCGACGAGCGTCTCGAGTTCTCGAACGAGGGGCTTGCAGCCATCATCGACAGCTACACCAAAGAAGCCGGCGTTCGAAACCTCGAGCGCGAGATCGCCTCGATGTGCCGGCACGTGGCCGTTCGTCTCGCCGAGGGCGAGGACGTTCGCGAGACGGTCACTCCCGAGCTCGTCGAAAAGGTGCTGGGGGCGCAGAAGTACAAGTCCGAGATGGCCGAGCGCAAGGGCGAGCCCGGCGTGGCCACCGGTCTCGCGTGGACACCGGCGGGCGGACAGATCCTGTTCATCGAAGCATCGAAGATGCCCGGCAAAGGCAAAACCACGCTCACCGGCAACATGCGCAGCGTGATGCAAGAGTCGGCCACCACCGCCGTCTCGTTCGTTCGCTCGCGGGCCGATCGCCTCATGCTGCCCGAAGAGTGGCTCAAGCTCATCGATCTGCATGTGCACATCCCCCAGGGTGGCATCCCCAAGGACGGCCCCAGCGCCGGCGTGACGGTATTTGCCGCGGTGGCGTCACTCCTGCTCGACTGTCCGGTCAAACCCGACGTGGGGATGACCGGCGAGATCACCCTGCGCGGCAACGTGCTTCCCGTGGGCGGCGTGAAAGAGAAAATCCTGGCGGCGCACCGGGCCGGCCTGCGCCGGGTGCTGATTCCGCACCGCAACGAGCGCGATCTCAACGACGTCCCGGCCGAGGTTCGCGCCGATCTCGACATCCAGCTCATCCGCCGAATGGACGAGATCCTGAGCCTCGTCCTCGAGCCGCCCGTCGAGCGACCCAAGGACAGCATTCCGCCCGACAGCGACCAGCACGAAGCGTAAACCAGCACGAAGCGTGGACCAGCACGAAGCGTAAAGACGCCGACGGCAACGACGAGTAGGCTATCCGCATGAACTGGGTCCTGCGCTCACGCGCGCAGACGATTGCACTGGTCCTGGCCTTCGTGAGCCTCCTTGGCGCCGGCTTCATGCCGTTGTTCGGGGGTCCTGGCTACGAGATCGCGCTCCTTGCGGGCCTCTTGCTGCCCAGCATGGCGGCGATCGCGACCGCGCTCGACACGATTCGAAGGCGCGCCGAGCCGTTCGACGCATTTTCGCGTGGCGTGGCCTCGGGGACGCTGCTTTCTCTCGTCGGTTTCTCCACCACCGTGATCCAGGGCATTCGTCTGGGGTTCTGCGACGCAGCGGGCGGGACCGCGCTCTTCGCCCTCGGACCGCTGGTCGGATCGATCATGGGCGGAGCCTGGGGCGCCCTGGTCGGCGAGCTGCTGTTTTTCGTCTCGCGCCCCACGCTGCGCAAGGTGCTGGCCTTCGTGCTCGGCCCACTCGGTCCGCTGCTCGGCATTCTGCTCAGCGTCTGGCGCTTCTACAGCACGCCCACCATTTTTGCTTTCGACCCCTTCTTCGGCTTTTTCTCGGGCACCCTCTACGACACGGTCGTCGAGGCCACGATCCCGCTTCTGACCTACCGGCTGGGTTCCGTCTTGACGCTGCTGGCCGCGGGAATTTTTGCGGCGCACATGATTCATGGCGAGGACGGGCGCCCGATGCTGCGTTCATTGCGTCGTCCGGGCATGCCCTTGCTCGGCGCGGTGTGCGCGACGGCAAGCCTCATGCTCGTGCTCGAGGGATGGCGGCTGGGACACTGGCAGACGTCGGTCACCATCGAGCGCGACCTGGGTGCGCGCATTGCCGGCGCGCGTTGCGATGTCGTCTACCCGCGCTCGATGCGTGTCGAAGATGCTCGTCTTTTCGCCCGTGACTGCGATGAAGAGCTCCCCAACATCGAGAAGTACTTCGAGGTCCCCCCCACCGGCCGGGTGACGGCGTTTCTTTTTCGAAGCTCGGCCGACAAGCGGCGGCTCATGGGAGCCGGTGACACGTTC
>JBBSDY010000577.1:0-3576 GCA_038240245.1 Polyangiales bacterium | reverse complement strand
TGCGCACCTACCGCGCTTCAACGGGGCCTCGAAAGACGTCAGTCGCCGAGGGGTTACGGTCTAGCTGCTCGACTTCGCTAGCTCGACTGGCCTTGGTGGTCTAGCTGCTCGACTTCGCTAGCTCGACTGGCCTTGGTAGTCACAGTCGCCGCCACGCTCCCGTGGCGAGGTATGGCGCAGGCCAGCACCTAATTATTGTTTAACATTTATTCCGTAACCTTGCGAAACCACGTCGCAAAAGAACCGACAATTCAAGGCTTTGGACAATTGTTGTTGAACGTTTATGGACTGCGAACCGGAGGCAAGGGGCAAGGAGGCAGCCACCGGAGACCGACGAGCCACCGGAGACCGACGAGCCACCGGAGACCGACGAGCCACCGGAGACCGACGAGCACCGGAGAAGGCGGGCTAGGGGCAAGGCGGGCGGGGGACGAACAGCGAGGCGCGCGCGCCTGTCAATTGGCGGCGGGGCTGGGTCGTGGCAGAGTCGGGGTTTCGGCAAGGAGAGCTCACCATGGATCATGCCGCGGCAACCCCCATCGAGGTCTGGAACGAAATCATTGCTCCCAAGTACATCCGCTTCCGCCACATCCTGGTGGACGGTCTCGCCGCGCACGGACGGACGGCGCTCGCCCGTAGCGGACCCAGCGCTGGCAACCGCGTGCTCGACGTGGGGTGCGGGCTCGGCGACAGCACGATCGAAATGGGCAAGACGGTGGGCCCCGCCGGAAGCGTGCTGGGAATCGATTGCTGCGATCCATTCCTCGAGTTCGGCCGTAAAGAATTGGCCACGTCGGGCGTCGCCAATGTGACGTTCGAGAACGCCGATGCGGCGACCCAACGCTTCGAGCCGGCGTTCGACTTCTGTTTCTCGCGCTTCGGAACGATGTTCTTCGCGAGCCCCGTGGCCGCCATGCGCAACGTGCGAGCCGCGCTCAAGCCGGGGGGGCGCCTGCTGATGTTGGTGTGGCGCACTCTCGATGACAATGAATGGATGGGCCTTGCGAAGCGCGTCGCCTTGAAGCATTTGCCCGCGCCCGACGACCAGGCGCCCAACTGCGGCCCGGGACCCTTTTCCATGGCTTCGAGCACGGTCGTCACCGACATCCTCGGAGCATCCGGCTATTCGGACATTCACCTCGAGCGCAACGACACCGACGTCACCGTGGGCCGAACCCTCGACGACGCCATCGACTTTCAGCTGGCGATGGGGCCTGCTGGAGAGATCGTCCGCGAGGCCGGTGAGCTCGGCGAAACGAAACGATCCGCCGTCGTCGAAGAGCTGCGATCCCTCGTCGCGCCCTTCGTGACCACGCGCGGTGTGGTGATGGGATCGAGCTCGTGGGCCGTCACCGCTCGCCGACCGGAGTAACGCTGGTTCGGTCGGGTCAAGCCGCCGAGCGGCGAACGAAGCTCGAGACTACCGCAATCTGCAGCAAGAGCTTGCTGTTGGCGGGATCGTCGGGGTGAGGAGTCACCTCTTGAAACCGGCCGTTGCCGTCGAGCTCGAACGTTCCGAGGCGGCGCCCTTCGACGACGTGGGTGACCAGAAACCGCGTCTCCGCGAGGCGCGTCACGCGGTAGCGATCTCGCCCGATGGTGACCATCGGATCGTTGGCGGTTCGTTGCTCGCGCTCGGTCAGCAGGCTCTTTCGTGCCGTGTCGACCTTGGTCAAGGTGTCGGTGAGGAGCCACGCGCTCGATCCCGGCTCGGGCTGCGGCTTGAGATCGCGCCCGCTGAGCTTGTAGAGCACGAGCTTGCCAAGACCATAGACGAGCCCCACGAAAATCCCTGCCACGATCGCCAACGCTGCGAGAATGAAGAGTATTTGCCCGAGAACCATGGCGGATTCATTTATACAGAAGCGCAGCCTTTGGCAAGACTCGGGAACGTTCCTTGCGTTAGTCTAGCCGGGTCATGTTGCTGGTCCTGATTTTCGCCGCAATTCGGAGGGTTCGATGAAACTTCGCGGGATGCTGGGCCTGACATTTTTGTCCGGATCGCTGCTTGTGGCACACCCTGGGCAGGCGCTGGCCTGCGGGGGCTGCTTTCATCCTCCGGCGCCGGTGAACATGTCGACCGTCGTGACGGGCCATCGGATGGCCTTCGCGTTCTCGTCGACGCGCACCGTCCTTTGGGATCAGATCCAATACTCCGGCAACCCGACGGACTTTTCGTGGGTCCTTCCGGTGAAGGGCGACGCCAACCTCGAGGCGGCCGACGACGCGTGGTTCGAGGCGCTCGAGGCTGTGAGCAACAACGTCACCACGCCCCCCAAGCTCGACTGCTACATCAAGAGCGGGTCCGGCGGATGCAGCTGCGGATCGGTTTCCGACAGCGCCGGCTTTGCCCAGGGATCGATCGGCGGCGGGGGATTTCTCGCCCCGGGTGGCGTCATCGTACAGCACGAAGGCACGGTGGGGCCCTACAAGTTCGTCCAGCTGCGGGCCGTCGACTCGCAATCGCTCCTGCAATGGTTGCCCGACAACGGCTACGTGATTCCCGCCGACATCGAGCCGGTCGTCGCCGCCTATCAGAAGGAGGGTTTCGACTTCCTTGCGCTGAGGCTTGCTCCGGGCATGGGCACCCGGCAGATGACGCCCGTGCGCGTCGTCACCCCCGGTGCCAGCCCCACGCTGCCGCTGCGCATGGTTGCTGCCGGCACCGGCGATTTCGTGGGCATCACGCTCTACGTGATCGCCGAAGGTCGCTACGAAGCCGCCGGCTTCAACAACAACGTCACCGTCGATTTTTCGCAATTGTCGTATGACTGGCACGGGTCCTACGACACCACGCAGGGCGAATCCAATTACGCAACGCTCCGCCTGCAGGCCCTGGGGAGGGGCGACGGTAGAAACTGGATCACGAGCTTCGCCGCGCACCCGGGGTTCACCCGCACCTACGTCGATGCCGCTTCGCAGGCCCTGACGTTCAGCACGGGCACCGCAAGCCCCTCTGGTTCGACGGGGAGCCCCTCGTCATTCGGGAACGTGACCGATCTGTATTTCGCACAGGCGAGCTCGAACGCGGGGGTGCCCGACATTTGCTCTTCGGGCACGCCCAAGATCTCCGACAAGCTAAAAGACCACGTTCAAATCGTCGACACGTGTCCCCCGGTCGATCCCAACGCCCCTTCATCCGGCGCAGATGCGGGAGCTGCCGTCCCGTGCTCGAACGATACGCCGGTGGGCAAGATGGCAGCGAGCGCGCTGACGTGCGGCGGATTCTCCGACGTCTCCGCAGCCCTCATCGGGATGTACCCCGACGATGTGTGGATCACGCGGCTCGAGGCCAACCTGCCGCACGCCGCGCTCGCCGCCGACCTCACGATCACCCCGGCCATGGCCCAAACAGAAGTGTCGAGCGCACATCGTGCCGTTCAACACATCAACCCGCCCTGCGATCTCATCCAGAATCACCCCGACATCGAGGTGACCGCGAACGAGCTCTCGCCCCGCGTCCGCATGCAGCAGGCAGGAGTCAGCGCCTTCGCCGCCCTGGGGCTGCTCGTGGCCCGTCGCGCCTCGCGGCGTCGTGCTCGGCGAAATCGCTGAACTGGGCTATATCCGTCGCAC
>JBBSDY010000576.1:0-3579 GCA_038240245.1 Polyangiales bacterium | reverse complement strand
GATGGCTGGGGTGAGTCGACCGCTCGTCGCTCGATGCTGCCGTCGCGCAAGCCGCGCAGCACGTCGAGAAAACCATCGACGTCCATGAACTCGGTCATGCAGTCGATGACGGTTTGCTTGACGATGGGATGGTCCATCGGCACTTCGATATCGCCCGGGGGGAGCGTCTCGCCGCAGGCCATGGCGGCGGGGAAGCTTGCGGCCAAGAGATCGTCGGCGCGCATGCGGGTGAGCGGCGCGGGCGTTCGCTTGCCGCCGCGCATGCGATCGAGAAGCAAGGCTCGCGATACGTTCCAGCGCCACCGCGTCTTGAAGACGGGCGCCTCGAGAACGGCCTGCAGAAGTAGATCGCGAGCGGTGTCGGGGTGCAGGTAGTCGAACACCTCGTCGAGCGGAAAGCTGTGCTGGGTGCCGAGAGAGAGCACGATGGCCTCTTCGTTGGCTGCCGCCTGCAGCTCGAAGCCGAAGCCGCGACAGAATCGCTTGCGAAGCGCGAGCCCCCACGCGCGGTTGATCCGGCCGCCAAAGGGCGCGTGCACGACGAGCTGCATACCGCCGCTCTCGTCGAAGAATCGTTCGAGCACGATCACCTTTTGCGTGGGAATCGCGCCGAGGGCCCGCTCACCAGCGGTGACGTATTCGGCGATCTGCCGCGCTCCCCCCTCGCCCACGCCGTCTGTGGCGAGGCCGCCGGGATCGCGCGCGCGCTCGCGCACGCGCGAGATCTCGGTGGAGAGCTCGAAAGTGCGCGCCGGAGCTTCGCCGAGCCAGAAGGGGATGGTAGGCGGAGCGCCCTTGGCGTCGGCCACGCGAACGATGCCGCCGCTGACCCGCAGGATGCGCCACGACGCAGTGCCGAGCTGAAAGATGTCGCCGCCGTTGGACTCGATGGCGAAATCTTCGTTGAGCGTGCCCACGAGCGTGCCCTCGGGCTCGAGGATCACCTGGTAATCGGCGTTGTCGGGGATGGCGCCGCCGGAGGTGACCGCGGTGATGCGCGCGCGGCGCGTCGCACGAATGCGCCGCCCCACGCCGTCGCGGTGCAAGAGCGACCAGCGCCCGCTCAGGTGGACACCCACCACCTGGTCGAAATCTTTTTGTGCGAGATCGCGGTAGGGCCACGCCCGGCGCACGAGGGCAAAAAGCTCGGCTTCGTCCCACGTTTCGGCGACGCAGGCGGCGACAATCTGCTGGGCGAGGATATCGAGGGGGCAGCCAGGCTGGGGCGTGCGGTCGAGAATGCCGGCGTGGATGCTCCGAAGCAAAGCCGCTGCCTCGACCAGCTCGTCGAGGGTCAGTGGAAATACCCGGCCCTTGGGCGTTCGATCGACGCCGTGACCGGCGCGACCCACGCGCTGCAAGAGGGTAGCGATGGAGCGCGACGCACCGACTTGAATGACCAGATCGACATCGCCGATGTCGATGCCCAGCTCGAGCGAGGCGGTCGCCACGAGGACCTTGAGCTCGCCGGCCTTGAGCCTTTGCTCGGCCTCTTGCCGACGCGGCGCCGACAGGCTGCCGTGGTGACAGGCGACGTCTTTGGCGCCGAGCCGGATGGCGAGCCGCGCCGCCACGCGCTCGGCCATCTTGCGGGTATTGACGAACACGATGGTGGTGCGGTGCTCGCGAACGAGCTCGGCGATGCGCTCGTAGATTTCGTCCCACACCTCGTGCGAGCACACCGCTGTGAGAGGAGAAAGCGGAACCTCGATGGACAGGTCGATGTCGCGCAGGTGACCGGCATCGACCAGCGTGCAGGCGCGATCGGTACCCACCAAAAAGCGGCCCACGTCGATGAGGGGCTTCTGCGTGGCCGACAGCCCGATTCGCTGCAGAGGCCTCGACCCGGACGTCAGGGCTTCGAGGCGCTCGAGCGACAGCGCGAGGTGCGAGCCACGCTTGTCGCGCGCGAGAGCGTGGATCTCGTCGATGATGACGGTCTCGACCGTCTTCAAGATACGACGGCCGCCCTCGCTGGTGAGCAGGATGTAGAGCGATTCGGGCGTGGTGACCAGGATGTGCGGCGGCTTGCGCAGCATCGAGGCGCGCGCCTTGGCGGGCGTGTCCCCGGTGCGCACGAGCGCGCGGATCTCGGGAAGCTCGGGAGCTCGTTCTCGAATTTCGGAAAGAGGGCGCTCGAGATTTTTTTGGATGTCGCTGGCCAGCGCCTTGAGTGGCGAGACGTAGAGCACCCGGGTTTCGTCGGGCAGATCGGGCCCTGCCGAAAGAAGAGAGTCGATGGCCGAAAGAAACGCGGCGAGGGTCTTTCCGGAGCCGGTGGGCGCGGCGATGAGGGTGTTCTGTCCCGCCCGGATGGCTGGCCACCCTTCGCGCTGAGGACGGGTCGGCTCGCCCAGCCGGTCGGTGAACCAGCTCGCCACTGCGGGATGAAAGGAGGACAGAACCATGCGCCTTGGAATCGCTTTCGCGGGCTTGGGACGGACGGCAAGCTTGCACCCGACGAGGCCCCGCGGCAACGCCCCACGGACCGAAAAGGTCCGGCCCAGGTCGAAACGCCGAAGTGCGGGGTCGCCGCGCCGTCAGTGCTTGTGGTTTTTCGGTCGCACAATCAAGATGGGGCAGCCGACCTTACGCATCAGACTCTCGGCCACCGATCCCAGCAAGAATCTTTCGAATCCTACGTAGTCGTGGGTGCCGACCACCAGCATATCGATTTCGAGCTCCTTCGAGAGACGGAGGATCTCCCCTGCAACGTCACCCATCACGAAATGCTGCACCACGTGTGCACGCGTCTTGCGTCTGAGATCCTTGGCGCAATGGCTCAGGTATTCTTTGGCGTCCTCGAGAGCGTCGCTCGAGGGGGGGGGCGGAGCTCCCGCCCGCGCTCGGTCGAGCCGACTGCTGCGAAATACGTGCAACAGATGAATCGTTGCGTCGGGCATCGATCGGCCCAGCCGGACCCCCATATTGATGATGCGCTCCACTCCCGACGACGAGTCGATCGCAATTAGAATCGTCTCGGGCTCGTCGGGGGTCGCGTGGAGAACCGCTTCATTCTCCGGCTGTGTCATGGGTCCTCGTAGCTGGTTGGTCGGGGGAATGGTTTCATGAAGCGCCGGGTCAATGTTCGAGCAACAAGAAGACCGTTGTAGTGACGGCGTGAATGGGAAGGAGAACCGCCATGGCGAATAGAGCATAGCGCGCGAAGCTGGGCATCGTATAGCCGTCGCGCTCGGCAATGGCTTTGACCATGAGATTTGGCCCATTGCCGATGTACGTCGTGGCGCCCATCACCACGCTCCCCACGCTCACCGCAGCTAGCTTGATGGGATCGATACCGGCGACCAGATTGCGGCCATGGCTCACGCCTCGGGCGAGCGCACTGAAAGCGGCGTACGTGGGTGCGTTGTCGAGCACCGAGGACAAGATGCCCGATCCCCAGAAGAGCTGCCAGGCGCGACCGATGGGCAAACTGGTGGCCTGATGCGCCAGATTGTGCTCGAGCGGTGCGAGACAGGCGAAGAGGCCGGCAAAAAGGACCGCGACCTCGAGAATCGGGCCGAGGGAGAAGCCGTTTTGCTCGTGAACGCGCTTCGGCGTGAAAAAATACTAGCTGAT
>JBBSDY010000575.1:0-3586 GCA_038240245.1 Polyangiales bacterium | reverse complement strand
TGCTGAGCGGGCTCGATCTCGTCTACTCAGCCGGCCTTTACGACTACCTCACCGAGGGCGTAGCCCGGCGCCTCACCAACCTGCTCTACTCGAAGCTTCGCCCCGGTGGTCGTCTCTTGGTCGGCAACCTCACCGAGATCCCCGATTCGACGTGGGTCATGGAGTACGTCGTGGGATGGCATCTCGTCTATCGCACGGAAGAGTCGATGATGCGGCTGGGTCGCTCGCTCGATCCCGCTCCGGCTCACATGGGCATTACCCGAGACTCCACGGGGCATTGTCTCTTTCTCGATGTCGAACGCCCAAGCTAGGAGAGCCAAGGCTCAGTCCGAGGCGTCGTCCGATTCAGAGGGCCTGGGGGGGCGGCTGCTGTGCCTTGCCACCTGCACCGCGTCGCCGAACGTCCACTGCCCCGCGGCCGAGCAGCTTGCCAGCGCCAGGGCGAGATCCGTCGCCGTGGCGTAGCGTTCGGCGGGATCCTTCCGGAGCATACGCATGACGATCGCTTCGAGCTCTTCCGAGAGCGGCGTGCGCAAGTAGATCGAGGGTGAAAGCGGCGTACGGTGAAGATGTCCGAGAATCGCGGAGCTCGGACTGTCGCCTTCGAACGGTGGCTTGCCGCACAAGAGGTAGTACAGGACAGCTCCCAGCGCGTACACATCGGAGCGCGCGTCGGCGGACATTCCCGCCAAGACCTCGGGCGACATGTAGAGCGGCGTCCCCAGTAGGAACCCGGTGCGTGTGACCGCTCCTTCTCCATCTTCGGACATCTTGGCGATGCCGAAGTCGAGCACCTTCACGAAGTCGTGCTCGCCGCCGAGGCTCGTCAGGAACAGATTTTCGGGCTTCACGTCGCGATGAACGATGCCTCGCTCGTGTGCCTCGGCAAGGGCGCGCGCCGCTTGACCGATGATGTGCACGGCCCGGGCGGGAGGAAGTGGGCCCGCGCGCTCGACATGTTCGGCCAAGGTCTCGCCCTCGAGAAGCTCCATCACGTAGTAGAGAAGGCCGTCTTGCGTTGCGCCGTAGTCGAAGACGCGGATGGTATTGGGATGCTGGAGATCGGCCGTGGCGCGCGCTTCGCGCTCGAAGCGGTGAACCGCGTTCTCGGACTCCCCGCGGATGTCGTTGCGCAGGATCTTCACGGCGACGTCGCGCTTCAGCCCTGGATGGTAGGCGACCCAGACATCGCCCATGCCGCCCGAGGCGAGCTTGCGCTTCAATCGATAGCGACCCAGGTTGCGTGCCTCGAAGATCTGGCGGCGCAACGACCAAACAAGGTGGCCGCCGAGAACGAGGAAGACGTAGGTGCAAAGCACGTAAGATGAGTAGAGGCCCAAGGTGGTGAGGGCAGCAGGGTTACGAAACTGCGCGGCCACGCGCGGAATCGCCACCGATGAGCCAAGAAGGACCGCGTAGAACGTGAACACCGGCGCTCCCGACATGAGCCACCCGCGACGCCACGGATCTTGCGTCGTCACGCTACGGCACAACAGAACCAAGCACATGCCGGGCAGGTAGGGACTTTCGAGTCCGCGGAACTCGGTGCACATCAGGGCGAGCGACAGGCTGGAGATGGAATAGCCGGCTACGTCGAGCGATGTCAGCAAGCGAGCAGAAGGAGCCGGTTGACGACGGAGGCGAACGAGCACCGGCACCAAGACGACCAAATTGGCGATCCGCAGCTCGAGCAGGTGCGCGAAGCTCGGTGCGCCAAGGTGCCGAACCATGAGCCAATCGATGACGATGAAGGACGCCCACATCGCGTAGCCAACGGTGAACGCGCGACGAAATCTGAGAAGGGCTGCTGCGTTCTCCTCGACGACAGCGCGCTTCTCGCGCGAGGCCGTGTTCGACGGTGCAAGCTTGTCGGCAGCGGTGAGCCGCCCGGGGGGGGCCGAGATGGTCCGCGCCGAGGCGACATCATCCGTCATCGGAGTGTCGAGCCCTGCCGACGCCAAAGTGCCCATGGACGGCCCAGAAAACGCGGAGATCTACGGCTTGTCAACGTAGGCAAACGACCTACGTATTGGACACACGTTCGACACAATCGCCGTGGCCCGGGTTTCTTGCCGGAAGCGGAGACGGTTCGCATCGCCCCGGCCGCCCATGCGGCACTCGTGGAGATCGCCAGGGCGAGCACATCCCGCTCACGGAAGCGCTCTCGCTCGCCATGGAGCGCTACCGCTGCGAAGTATTTCTGGAAGCCATGAGCGTTGGCTACGCCGCGCTGCGCGCCGATCCGAACGCGTGGGCCGAGGAGCTCCTCGGGCTATAAGCCCCACATCGCCGCCGGGCGAGGTGCTTCGCGACCGCCTACGAAAGAGCCAAGTGTCGAGACCAGCGCCAGCATCGCGCGCTGCACGACGGGCATCGTCCGCGTGCGCGGATCGTAACCGTCAGTGTCGCCAGCACTGACCGTGTTCCTGTCGAGGGCGATTCTGCTGTGTGCCCGCGCAAAGCGGGCCGTGTCCCAACCGTCTGCTAACGCCAATCGTCGATGACGAAGAGCTCTGGACGGCAATACGCCGGTTCGCTCGGTCGATGCATGGTGACGCCCTGCAGGACCGTGCGGAATCCTCGGGTCAGCAGGAGTCGATACGCTTCGCGCCGCGCGGTGCTCACGCCCGCGATCAACACCTTGGCTCCCCGCGACGCTCCGAAACCCGCGCAGCCGTCGAGCAGCTGTTCGAAGCGATGCGCCGCATCTTTGCCCGGCCGCACAGCTGCGAATTTCACATAGCAGGCGCCGGTGCCCGCTTCCGTTCCGGGTCCGACGTGGCAGATAGCGAAACCAACCACCTCACCACTCTCCTGCAGCAAAACCGTTTCACCGAGGCCGACCGAGGTAGTGGCCTCGATCTCGGAGGTGAGATCCAGGCCGGGGTACTGTTGGTCGGCGATGCGTCGACAGATCTCCATGCGCGCCGTGCGCTCCGTTGCGCCGCGACCGAGCGGTATCCACTGCGTGTCGGCAGTGGGCCTGATCTCGCACACCATGATGGCGGTGAGGTGCCCCGGCCAGAAACCGAGCGACTGGTAGAACCCGACATGCTTCGGGCTCTGCGCGAAAGTGAAGAGCCCCGCGTGCGTGACGCGGTCGGTCTCGAAAAGCGACATCACGGGATCCAGCAGACGCCTTCCGATACCTTGGTCCCACAGCTCGGGTTTGACGGTGAGGGGACCGAAAAGCCCGACCGAGCCCCATCGTGCGGCGAACACAGAGCCGACGACCTTACCGTCGAGAACGGCAGTGAATGCAGCCTTGGGATCGGCTTTCCAGCGATTGGCTACGTAGCTCGCGTCGCCCATGAACGATCCGGGATCCGGGAGTCCGAGAAACGTACCGAAAGCCACGCGCATGACGTGGTCGGCCGCAGGCAGATCGGCCTCGAGCATGGGACGGATTCCAACCGAAGGAGAGAGTTTCTTGTTCGCGGGCTCTTGCACGGGTACCTCCGTTGCTAGTGCCAGCGAGACGCCCCACCGTTACAAAGATTCGACCGCCGGGTGTACGAGCTGATATTCGCCCAGAACTTCGGCTGGGTCGCCCGTAAGGAGCCGGATTCGCGACTCGGGCAGACCT
>JBBSDY010000574.1:0-3589 GCA_038240245.1 Polyangiales bacterium | reverse complement strand
GCAAGTCGAACGCGTTGCGGCCGAGGGCGCGGAACATGCCGGCCATCGTGTCGAGGGCGCGTTCGAGCTCGGCGTCGGCGTCGACGGGAACGGGCGGAGCGGAGACGATCCTCCGTGCGCCTGAAGGTGCTTTCGCAGCTTCGTCGGGTGGGACGTCCGCGGCGATGGCGAGCGCGGGCTTGGAACTCCGTCTCCAGAGCATGGTCGTTCGAAAGGGTGGGCATAGAGCCATCGGGCCCCACGCACAGCCAGGTACGGTCGAAGGGCCGTTTCATTAAGAGAAAGGCGCTTTCCTGACCAACTGCGCTAGTCTCGGGGCGTGGCTTTCCCGCGAGAAACCCAGATCTACTCGGTCGCCGAGCTGGACCGACGTCTCAAGCGGGCTGTGGAGACCTCTTCCGCCGATGTCTGGGTAGAAGGCGAAGTGTCGGGCGCCAAGCCGGCCCCGAGCGGCCACGTCTATTTTGCGCTCAAGGACGAACGAGAAGATGCGATTCTCGAATGCGTGATGTACCGCTCGTCGCCGGTGCGAGCGCGTCATCTCATCATCGACGGGGCGCGTGTGCAGCTACGCGGCCGAGCCACGGTCTGGGCGCCGCGTGGTCGTCTGCAGTTCATCGGTGATGTGGCGCGCCCGGCGGGTCGGGGCGCGCTGCTCGAGGCGCTCGAGAATCTCAAGCTCAAGCTTTTCGCCGAGGGACTCTTCGCGCCCGAACGAAAGAGGCCGCTTCCCAGTCACGCCGCGGTGATCGGCGTGGTCACCAGCGCATCGGGGGCCGCCATCCACGACATCGCCAAGGTCGCCTTTCGCCGGGGCGGTGCGCGAATCGTCCTCTCGCCCACGGTCGTGCAGGGACAGAACGCCGCCATGCGGGTGATCGCCGCCATCGACAAGCTCGAGCGCATGCCCGAGCTCGACGTGATCATCGTGGGTCGTGGCGGCGGCTCTGCCGAGGACCTCATGGTCTTCAACGAAGAAGCGGTGGTGAGGCGCGTTGCTTCTTGCCGGGTGCCGGTGGTGAGCGCCGTCGGGCACGAGGTCGATGTCACGCTCACCGATCTGGCGGCCGACGCGCGTGCAGCAACGCCGTCGCAAGCCGCCGAGATGGTGGTGGCCGATTCTCGCGCCCAAAACAACGCGCTCGGGCAGCTTCAGGCCAGGCTGGTGCGCTCGGTGCGCGCACACGTTGGCGAAGATCGAGCGACGCTGCGCGCGCTCTCTGCGACGTTCGCCCACTTTCGGCTCACCCTCTCCGAGCACGAGCAGAAGATGGACGACATGTCGCAGCGGCTCGCCCAGGCCATCGCCCGGGCCCAGGCTCGCCGGCGAAACGACATTCAGCGACTGCACCGAAGGCTCGCATCGCGCCATCCGCGGGCGGTGATTGCCGACGCTCGCGCCTCGCTCGGACCGCTCGAGGTCCGGCTCTCGGGGGCCGCCAGGGTGCGGGTGGATGCTTTGCGCTCGCGGCTGTCGGATCGTCGGGCCCGGCTGGGCGCGATGTCGCCGCTGGCCGTTCTTGCGCGGGGCTATTCCATCGCGACCACCGCGGACGGGCGGGCCATTCGCGCGGCCTCCGAGGTCAGGCCTGGCGAAGAAGTATCAATTCGAGTGCATCGAGGAGCGTTTTCGGCGAAGGTCGCAAAGGTGAGAGAACTGGAGGAAGCAACCGACTCCAACACCGATTCGGTGCTAGAGGAAAAAAGGTGACACCCAGACTCAGGTTCGCGGTGTTTGGCCATCCCATCGCCCACAGCCTTTCGCCGGCGATGCACAAGGCCGCCCTCAAGGCGCTCGGCCTCACGCACACCTATGAGGCGGTCGACATCGGCGATCTCGACCACCTTCACTCCATGGTCGACGCCGTGCGCCAGGGCATCTTCGCCGGCGCGAACGTGACCATCCCCTACAAGCAAGCCGTGATGGACATGGTCGACCGTGTCGATCCCAGCGCCAAGACCTTGGGCGTCGTCAACACGCTCGTCCGCGGCCGCGGCCGCGTCATCGGATACAACACCGACGCCGCAGGGCTCGCCGACGAGCTGCGCGCGCTCAATGCCCTGGGTCGCACGGCCGCCGTCATTGGCGGAGGTGGCGGCGCGCGCGCCGCTGTCGCAGCGTGCATGGCGGTGGGTGCCAACGTCGTCGCCGTCACCAGCCGTTCGTGGGGCGGCAGCGAAACCCTGGTTGCCTCCAGCACGGCCGAGGAATTTCGATCCATGGGAGCGCTCCCCTGCGGATGGCCCTTGCCGCGCGATGGCGATGGTGGGACCTCCAAGCTGAGCGAGGTGATGCGCCTTCAGTGGGCCGACATCGCCCGCACCTCCGACATCATCATCCAGGCAACCAGCTCGGGGATGAAGGGCGCCGATCGAGGCGACAACGTTGCGGCCATCGTCCCGTGGGAGCGGCTCAACCCCAACGCCCTCTGCTACGATCTCGTCTACAACCCGCGCGAAACGCCGTTCTTGCGCGCCGCGCGTGAACGCGGGCTGCGCCACGCGGGAGGCCTCGGCATGTTGGCCCGGCAAGGCGCGCACGCGCTCTCGCTCTGGCTGCGGGCCCAGCCCGACGTCGATCTGATGCGTCTAGCTGCCGAGCGTGCCCTTTTAGGGACGGCGAAGTGAGCGTTGCGCCGCTCAGTCGTCCCATGACCATAGAGGACACGGTCTGGCCGAGCGTGCGCGTCGACGGCGATCTGCAGCGTGCCCGCACCGAGTGGCTGCATACCAACGGCGCGGGCGCCTATGCGAGCTCGACGATTGCCCAGATGCACACGCGGCGCTACCACGGCCTTCTGGTGGCTGCGCTCGAGCCCCCGCGCCGACGCCACGTGATTCTGTCGCACATGGATGCGACGCTCGAGGTGAGCTCCGTTCGCTACGATCTCGACACCCACCAGTTTCCTGGCGTCGCGCCGACGGCCGGCTATCGGTTTCTCGCGCGTTTCGATCAAGATCCATTGCCGCGATGGACATGGCAGCTTCCCGGCGGTGTTCTCGACCAGACGGTGGGGCTGGTGCGTGGACAAAACGCGGTGGTGCTTCGTTACGTTTGGAAGGGGCCCTTTCCAGTCGAGCTACGCGCCAGGCCGTTGCTCGCGCTTCGTCCCTTCCACACGCTGGTGCGCGAGCACGGATCGATGCTCCAGAGCGTCGAGCTTCGCCAGGGAGAGGTTCGTGTACGCCCGGTGCCGGCCTTGCCCAAGGTCGTGTTCGGCCACCAGGCCACCTTCATCGGCTCACCCGACTGGTGGCGAAGGTTCGAGTATCTCGTCGAGCAAGAGCGCGGCCTCGACTTTCAAGAGGATCTCTGGACGCCGGGCATGTTCTCGATGCAGCTCGTCCCCAACACCGCCGCTTACATCGTGGCGGCGGTCGAGTCGCTGCCCGAGGGCGCACCGTCGCAGCTCATCGCCACGGCAGCGCGCGCGCTTTCCGAACGCGATCCGGGCGCGTCGCGATCACGCGCCTGCCGTACGCTCGCCGTGGCGCGTGATGCATTCATCGCCGACCAGGCCCCCGAGCCTTCGATTATCGCCGGCTATCCATGGTTCGAGGTCTGGGGCCGCGACACCTTGATCGCGCT
>JBBSDY010000573.1:0-3591 GCA_038240245.1 Polyangiales bacterium | reverse complement strand
TGGGCGCCGAGCCCATCGTCGTCTTGGCGCACGAAATGGAGTCTCTCCTTCGGTCGGCTGAAAAGGCGGGTGGCAAGGTTCCCGTTGCCGCGGTCGATGCCATCGCCAAAGGTTTGCGCGCCGTCGAAGATCGAGTCGCCGGCCTCGCCAGGGGCGAGGTGCTTGCCGCCGCGCCGAACGGCCTCGTCGAGACCCTCGCGGCGCTGCACATCGATGCAACCGGTACGCGCGCGTCGGGGGCCTTGACGCTGGATCCGGAGCTCCTTGCGAAGCTGTCGATTGTCGAGCAAGAGCAGCTCCTTCTCGGACTGGGCAAGGGGCGCCGCGGTCTCAGCGTGCAATTCGTTCCTTCCGAGGTGCGCGCGGCCCAGGGGGTCACGATCACCACCGTGCGAGAGCGAGTTGGCAAGTTGGCCGAGATTGTCAAGGTGGTGCCTCGTTCCATCACCGGCCCCGACGGAAAGGGGCACGTGGGCTTCGTTTTGCTCGTTCTCACCGACGCACCGAGCGACGCAATTGCCAGTGCCGCCGCCACGACGATCGGTGACATGCAGGAGATCCGCACGGCAGCGCCGGCGAGCGAGCTCGCAGACGATGACGTGGAGGTTCTCGAAGGGCCCCGCCGCAACTTCGTGCGCGTCGACGTGGCACGGCTCGACGATGCGCTCGAGCGGCTTTCGGCGCTGGTGGTCACCCGCTCGCGGCTTCAGCTCGCTGTCGGCAGGCTCGCCGAGGGCCGGGGCAGTGTGCGCGAGCTTCTCGGCATCGTGGGCGACAACGGCCGGCAACTTCGCGATCTGCGTAACTCCATCATGCGTGCCCGCATGGTGCCGGTGGCCGAGCTGCTCGATCGAACGCCGTTGTTGGTGCGCGGCCTGGCACGCGCCTCGAACAAGCTGGTCAAGCTGACCGTCGACGCGGGCAACAGCGAGCTCGACAAGGCGGTCGGCGACCGACTCTTCGCGGCCATCGTCCATTTGCTCCGTAATGCGGTCGACCACGCCATCGAAGCGCCCGACGAGCGGCGCCGTGCGAAAAAACCAGAAGAAGGGCACATCGTGGTGACGTGCCTCGATCGCTCGGACAATCGGCTCGAGCTGACGATTGCCGACGATGGGCGAGGCGTGGATCGCGAACGTGTCGCCGCCCGCGCCAACTGTCCGGTGCCGCAAGATGACGTCGAGCTTCTGGCGATCATGACCCGCCCCGGCTTGTCGACTCTCGACAAGGCGACGCACACGAGCGGTCGCGGCCTGGGCATGGACATCGTCAAGCGTGTCGTTGTGGACGAGCTCGGGGGCGAGCTCCGCGTGCGTTCGACGCCCGGCGCCGGCACGCTCTTCACCCTGGTCGTTCCCTTGAGCGTTGCCGTGATCGACGTCTTCTCGTTCGTTTGCAGCTCGCGAACGTTCGTCGTACCGGTCAGCGCGATCGACGAGCTGACCGAAATCGCGCCCGAGCAGGTGTCCAACGCTCCAGGGGCGGTCGACCACGTCGGCGTGAGGCTTCTGCGTCACCGCGGCGCCACGCTGCCGCTCTTTTCGCTGAGCTCGCTGCTCGGTCTCGCGCCGGGGCTCATCATGCGACCCAAGGCCATGATCGTGCGTCGCGATGCCGAATCGTTCGCCTTTCAAGTCGACGCGATGATCGGGCAACAAGACGTGGTGGTCCGGCCGCTCGACGATTCCTTGGTCGATGTCGTCGGCGTCGCCGGCAGCACCGATCTCGGCGATGGCAACCCAACCCTCGTGCTCGACCTATTGGCCCTTTTGCGACGCTCACGTACCCAGGGGGAGAAGGGCGTTGTCTCATGAAGGTGCTCCACGTCGTTTTCCAGGTGGGAGACGCGTCGTACGTCTTGCCCGCGGCCGATGTCGTGCAGATGGAGTCGTTCACGACAGCCACGCAGGTTCCCGGCGTCGCCTCGTACGTCGCGGGGCTGGTACAGATTCGCGGTCGGGTGATCCCGGTCGTCGATCTGCGCGCGCGATTCGGCTTGCCAGCCGCCGCCCGCACCCTCGACTCTCGCATCATCGTCGTGCAATTTGGCGAGCGTCTGGTGGGCCTGCTTGCCGACTCCGCGCGCGAAGTTCTGGGCCTCGGCGAAGATGATTTTCACGCCCCGCCCGAGGTCATTGCGACCCAGTCGCAAGGGTTCGTTCGATCCATCGCCCAGTCGGGAAACCGCGTGATGTTGCGCGTTGACTTCGAGAAGGTGATTGGTCATCAGGTCGTTCAGGAGGATGTACGTCATGGCGAGCAAGCGTAGAACCCACACTGGTACCAACGGATCGAACGGCACGTCGTCACCCTCGGCCGAATCGAAAAATCGACGACGTCGGCCGAGCGGGCGAGCGCGCGTGCCAAGTACATCGAAGCAATAGCCTCCCGACTCGTCGTTGCTGGCAAAGAGCAGTCGGTTGCCATCGATAGGATCAGGGATTCGGTCGAATCGGTGGCGGCAACGCTCGAGCAGGTTTCGGTGACCAGCGAAAAGGTGGCGCGATCCCAGGCCGGAGTCGCCACGACGATCCAGAAGACGCTGCGCGAGCAAGAGGAGACGAGCACCTCGCTCCAGGAGCTCTCGAGCTCTGTCGCCAACAGCAAGCGTGGCGGCGAAGTGCTCGCGGCATCGGCCGAGACGACGGCTGCGATGCTCGAGCAGATGAGCCGCTCCATCAAGGCCGTGGTCGTCCACGCCGAGGACCTGGCTGCTTCGGGCGAGGAGCTCGTGGCCACGGCAACCGAGACCAGCGCCAGCGTGGCCGATGTTTCGCTACGCGGGCAAACCATGGCGTCGACGATCGACGAGGTGGGAGCGACCATCGAAGAGATGGCCAAGGGCATCGGCCGCCTGTCCACCGACTCGCGCAGCGTGGCCGAGCAAGTGGGGGCGCTGTCGTCGTCGGTTGCACTCGCCAGCGCCGCGCTGGAAGGGGTTTCCAAGGATGCGTCGGAAATGGCCGTAGGAGTCGAAGAAACCTCGGCCACCGCCGAGCAGATGGCCAGGGTCGCCCTCAGCACTTCGGAGCAGGTCAAGACCCTCGAAGCGACCACCGTCGCAAATGCCAGTACGATGACCGAGATCGCCGCTTCCGTCGAAGAAGTGGCGGCCACCGCCGAGAAGAACGCGGCCACGGTCGAGTCGAATGCCGCCGCGATTGAGCAGTCGGCACGCTTCGCAGAGAAGCTCGCGCAAACGGCCGAGCAGGTGAACGGGCTGGCGGGCACGAGCGCCGGCTCGGCAGCGCAGCTCGACGGCTCGACGCGCAAGATCGCCGCCATCGTCCAAAATGCCGGAGAAACCGCGGCGAGAGTCACGTCGAGCACGCGCGAGGGCGGAAGCGCCGTCAAAAAATCGATCAGCGGGCTAACGACGATCCGACAGGCCATCGGGCAAGCCGCCGCGGTCATGAAAGAGATGGACAGGCGGGTCGAGGAGATCGGCGACATCGTGCAAACGATCAATCTCATCGCCGATCGAACCAACCTGCTCTCCCTCAACGCCAGCATCGAAGCCGCTCGCGCGGGAGATCACGGTCGTGGATTTGCAGTGGTCGCCGAGGAGATCCGCGCTCTTTCCGATCGCGC
>JBBSDY010000572.1:0-3594 GCA_038240245.1 Polyangiales bacterium | reverse complement strand
TACGTGGTGCTCTCCGTGCGTCCCGGCAAGGGTCTGCTGGTGCTGACGACCGCGGTCGGGGTCGTGGTCGGAGGCGGGTTCATGGTCGCGGTCGTGGTCGGTGCCCCGGGCACGGCGGCGAGCGCGGGGGCGCGATCGTCGGACATGAAGAGGCCGAGGGACGCGACGGCCGGCGCGTGGCGCATGGTACCCACGGCGACGAGGCCCAAGACGGTCGTAGTTGCGATCATCGCGTAGCCCAACCACCGCGAATGGGTGCGCTGGCGATCGGGCGTGCGCTGAACCTGCTCGAGGGCACGGCGAAGGTCGCGCGCGCTTGCGTAACGATCGGCTGGACGCGGCGACAAAAGCTTCATCAGCACCCGGTCGAGGCTGGCGGGCAGATGCAGCGCGCGCGACTGGCTCATCGGCTCGGGCAGGGAGCGGCTCTTCAGCTCGGCCAGTGCCACGGGCGAGCTCGCCATGAACGGCAGACGCCCGGTGCAAAGCTCGTAGAGCACACAGCCCAGGGCATACAGATCGGCGCGCCCGTCGACCTCACCGGGGCGGGCCTGCTCCGGAGCCATGTACTCCGGCGTTCCCACGATGGCGATTTCGCCTTCCTTGGCCTCGGGCGGCTCTTGCCCGGTATTGGCAAGGCCGAAGTCGAGAATCTTGAGGACGGCCGGATGCCGGCGCGACAGAAACAGATTGGCGGGTTTCAGATCGCGGTGGATGACGCCGGCCGCGTGCGCCGCTTCGAGCCCCCGGCAGACCATGATGCCGAGCGCGACCGCCTCGCGGGCGTCGAGCTGGTGCTCGCGGGCCAGACGTGACTGCAAGGTCTCGCCTTCCAGAAGCTCCATTGCGCAATACGGACGACCATCGGATGTCTCGCCGAAATCGTGCATCATGACGAGGTTGGGATGGCAAAGGCGGGCCACGGCCTGCGCCTCGCGACGAAAGCTCGTCGCAAGATCGGGCGACGCAGCTTGCTCGGGCGACATCACCTTGAGCGCCACGCGTCGCAAGAGATCCTCGTGCACGGCCTCGTAGACAACGGCCATCGCGCCGCGACCGATGGGCTTGACGATGCGGTAGCGAGTTCCGGGCAGCAGACCATCGTCTTCTTTCGCGGGCGAGCTCGCGGGCACTCGCACCCTGGCTTCTTCACCGATGGCCCAGCGTGCAGCCTTGACAAGCGACGCGAACTCCGCGCGCGAACGGGCGGGCTCGGACGGATACAGCCGCTGCATGAGGTGCGCAACGCGTGCGCGTACGCCGCGCTCACCGTTGGGAAGCCCCGGCGCCATCGACAGGAGCTTGACGAGATCGGATGCGGCGAGCTTGGCCGACGCGTATCGGTCTTCCACGCAGTGCGCAACGAGGCGCGCGATGATCTCGTCGAGCGCGAGCGGGGCTCCCACGAGCGGCGCGACCGGAGATGGGTGGCGCTCGTTGCTGGCCACCAGGGCCATGTGCTCGGCGGCATCGCCGTGCAAGAAACGGCGTCCGGCCAAGAGCTCCCACAGCATGATTCCGAGGGCGTAGAGATCGACCCGAAAATCGCCGGAGATACCGTTGGCAACCTCGGGCGCGACGTAGCCGGGCTTGGCGAACACCACCCCCGAGATAGTGTGGCAGCGCCGATTTTCGCCGCGCGCGGTTCCAAAATCGATGAGCTTGAGATCGCCGCCGTATCCCAACATGACGTTCTGCGGCGACAGATCGCGGTGCACGATTCCCAGGGGTCGGCCGTTCGAGTCGTTGCGCTCGTGCACGTGCCCGAGGGCCTCGGCGGCGCTCACCGCGATGGCCACCGCGTCCGACCAGTCGACGCTGACGCCGGCCTGGATGGCCCGGGTGCGGACCTCGCCCAGGCTCCGACCCTCGACGAACTCGACGACGACGTAAGGCTCGCCGGCCTGATCGGTGGATGCCTCGACAATCTGGGCGACGCCGTGGTGCTGGAGCTGGGCCTGGACCCTCGCCTCGTCGAGGAACCGCGCCAGAAACGACTTGTCGGCCGCGTGATCGCGGCGAATGATTTTGACGACACAGGGCCGTTCGGCGCCCTCGATACCGGTCGTCGCAGCCAGGTAGACCTCGCCCATGCCGCCCCGAGCCAGCCGGCGCAAAAGCCACAACCGACCAAACGAACGGGGAATTCGCTCCTCCCCCTCCTGGTTCCATACGATAGAAGCTTCGGCCATGGCGGCGATGGTGCCAATGTAGGCTTAAGTGGGCCAACTATTGAGGAGGTTCTGGGTCCCCGGCCTCCAAGACCTTGTCAGGCGCCACAAAGGGGCTAGAATCCGCCGGCTTCGCAGCGCACATGATGGTCCGATCGATATTGCGGTGGGTGGTTTGGGCTTCGTGCCTCGCCGGCGTCCTCCTGGGCGCCAGGTCGGCGCGAGCGGCCGCGCCCATGTGCGACGACCGTGGCGCTTCCGCCATCGCTCCTCCCCCGGTGCTGCCCGTCCGCGACGTCAAGCTCGAGGCCGGCGTTGCCCTGGGCTGCGAGATACCGCTCAAGCTAGGGATCGCCCCCGTCGGCCCGCGCGCCCACGGTCAAGAGGTCGTCGCCCGCGACTCCTTCGATGAAGCCTGGGTCAAACCCGTACCCCCCAAGATCGTGCGTCTCGGTTTGGCGCGCGCTCCTGCGGGAATCGTCCTGTCACTGCCCCCGTCCGCCGGTTACCGGCGAGGGGTGTTTCGCCCGCCGCGGGTCTGAGCGCGGTACCCGGCGCAGCACCCAACAGAACTTTCAACCCTATCGAGGTAACGACGATGATGAACAAAGGCACCGCCGTTGTCGGCTTCCTACTCTGCTTTTTCGCAGGGATGGCGCTGATGTACGGCTACGATCACAGCAGGAAAGGTTACGATCTCTCGGCGGATTCGGGCTCGGGGACCGCATGGTCCGACAAGGACTCGCCCGTCCCCGTCGACAGCAACGACCCCGTATGGGGCAACCGCGGCGCTCCGGTCACAATGGTCGTGTTCAGCGACTATCAGTGTCCGTTCTGCTCGCGGGTCGAGGACACCGTCACCCAGATCAAGACGACCTACGGCAAGGACAAGGTCCGTATCGTCTGGAAGAACAGCCCGCTTCCGTTCCACCCGAACGCCAAGCCGGCCGCCGAAGCATCGCAAGGCGTATTCATGCTTGCGGGCAACGACGGCTTCTGGAAGTTCCACGACACGGCCTTCAAAAACCAGCAGGCCCTTGGCACCGATAGCTACATCAAGTGGGCCAAGGAAGCCGGCGTCAAGGACGAGGCGAAGTTCAAGGCCGGCCTCGACGCGCACACCTGGGCGGACAAGGTCGACAAGGACATGGCGGTGGGCAAGAGCGTCGGCGCCAACGGCACCCCGCACTTCATGATCAACGGCGTGGCCCTCTCGGGCGCGCAGCCCTTCGACAAGTTCAAAGAGGTCATCGATGCGCAGCTCGCCAAGGCCCAGGCGGCCCTCGCGAGCGGCACCAAGGCCGACAAGATCTACGTCGAGATGTCGAAGCAGAACAAGACGGCCGCTCCTCCGCAGCCCGAAGCCAAGAAGGATGCTCCCGAAGAGGAAGACAAGAGCGTCTGGAAGGTTCCCGTCGGCGAC
>JBBSDY010000571.1:0-3594 GCA_038240245.1 Polyangiales bacterium | reverse complement strand
GTCGGCGAGGTTCATGGGATGCATGGATCCGTCGAGCGGGTAGACAATCTGCGGTTGCCCCGATGCGGCTGCCGCTCCGCCGAACTGGTCCTTGATGCCCGCGGGCAGCGTCGCATCCTTGAAGGCGCGGTCGCCGGGTTGATTGTAGTACTGCCACGGTACGGGAAGGTTGGAGCGAGGGGCCCCGGCTGCGAGCAGGGGAGCGGATCCGTCGTAGGCGATGAGCCCGCCCCCGAGGCCGGAGGCGCCGCCGCCGTCCTCGGAAGGACCTCCGGAGCCCGACCGAACGTTCGCATCTCCCGCCGCGCAAGCTGCCGCGAGCGTCAGGGTGAAAAGGCCGATCCATTCATGCCCTTGCATGTGCCGCTCTCCTCATGGGGACGATTACCGTATTCGCTATCAGAAAGCTAGCTAAAACGTTTTACTAGTAAAACGTTTTAGCGAATGTCCGCGGTGACTTCGACGGGTGCCCGCGCCGCCGGCCGGGCGGCGAGCTGGCGCAGGCGGGCCGAGGTCTCCATCAGTGCCCGCGCCTGGTGGTAAGCCTCTTTCCAGCGCCCGCCGATCTCCTGACGTGGATCTTCCAGCTCGCCGGCCGGACCAACGGTGCCAATCCATTCTCCGTGGGCCTTGTCGATCACGTGGGCCTCGATGAATGCCCACTGCTGGAGGAAGGCGCGATAGTAACGCTCGGTCTTGTCGCCATACAGCGCGTGCATCAGCAACAGACCGTTCAATCCCTCCGCCTGTACCCACCAGATCTTTTGGAGGCCCGTGGGTTGGCCATCGGGCGGGCCCTTGTCGTAAAACCCGCCGTTCGTCTCGTCCCACCCTCGCGCGAGCGCATGGTCGACGAGTTGTCTGGCCGCCCGGTGGGTCGTCTCGTCGCCCGGAATACCCAATGCCTCGGCCGCCTCGAGGAGCAGAAAGGCGGTCTCCACGTCGTGACCGTACGAGTCTTCATCGGCGATGGGCCGCCAGTCGGGCGTGAAGTAGAGATTGAGAAAGCCGCGCTCGTCGACGATCCGGTCGCGCACCAGAAGGAACACTTCGCGCAGTCGAGCCTGGACCCGCTCACCCCCGCCCGCCAAGAAAAGCTCGGTGAGCGATTCGAGCAGATGGATGTGGCTGTTCATCGATTTTCGGCCGTAGATGGTGCCAATCTGGTCTCTCGACGGGTCGCCGTGATCTTTCGACGCGCTGCCCGGCCCCTGCAAGATGGGGCGGCCCTGCCCCGACACGGCCGCGGAGTAACCGCCGTGGTCGGCGTCGTGGGCGCCCTTTTCGAGCCAGTCGAAGGCCTTCATTCCGAGAGCGAGGGCGCGCGGGCTTTTCGTTGCGCGAGCGGTCGTGGCGCTCGCATAGATGGCGAACGAGATGCCGTAGACGTGTTTTTCGGTGGTCACCGGCTGGCCGCCTTCATCGAGCTCCCAGAAGAAGCCGCCATCCTGTTTGTCCCACATGACGTTCTCGAGAAAGGACAGACCGTGATCGGCGTACGCGAGATAGGCGTCGCGTCGCGCCGGAAAGCGCAAGGCCACCCGCGCCGGCACCCAGGTCATGCGCGACTGGAAGACTAAGAACTTGCTGTTGTCCTTCTGAAAGGACCAGTCGAAGTTGACGTGAGGGCCGAAGCCGCCGTGACTTTTGTCGACGATGCGCGGGTACCAATTGTCGAGGATTCCCGTCGTCAGATGGGACTCCATTTCATCGGCGAGCATGCGGTAAGCCTCTGCTGGGCGTTGGGTAGAACGGGGAGTGGCGCGGGCAACCGCAGGGGGGGAAGCACGCTCGGGCGCGTGGCACGCCATCATGAGCAGCGCGGCCACGCCTGGTGCCAACATGCGGCGTGCTGCCTTTGCAATGCCGATCGCCAGCATAACTAAAACGTTTAAGTGATGGTCTTCAGGCTGTCAAGCGGCAAACGAGCGAGCGTGTCTCTACTCGGTATAGAAGCCGACGTCGTCGATCCAGGTGTCGTCGTAGCCGACCCACTGGTTGAAATCGAAGCTCCACACCCGCGACGTGTCGAAGCTGGGCGAGACGAACCGCCATCCGTCCTGGCGAAGGTCGGCGAAGGCAATCTTGTAAAACTTCCACTCCGAGGTGAGCACGACGCCGGTGGCATAGTCGCCGCCGCAATCGAGCTTGCGCTGCTCGAGCGGGCGATTGGGATCGTCGGAGGGTGCGCAGCGCGCTTGCGGCGCGCCGTCGGGCGTATCCTTGGGACAAAAGGGCAGGCACACGCTGACGCCTTTCTCGGCGTCGGGCTCCTGGGCAGCCCCCGTGTAGTCGTTGTGGTAGTCGCGCAATCCGACCACCAGATTCGAAAGCCCCACCGGACCCTTGCGCGCCCAGAACGACAGGCCGGTGAACCGGCTCAGATCGTAGGGCGTGTGCGGCAGGCCGGCGGCGATCCCCGAGCCCCAGATGGTGAAGGCGCCTCCGTAGACGTGCAGGGCGAACGCGCTTGCGCAGCGGCCGCCGGGAATGGCCTCGGAGGGGACATTGCAGGTATCGGGCGTCGGTTTCTCGAAGACGCCCGGGGTATTATCGTTCGATACACACCAGCCCGTGCCGGCGCCCAGCTCGAAGTCCTCGAAGGTCTCGATCTGGAGACCGCGATCGGCGCCGCAGTCGACGATGGTGGGACCGGGATCGGCGAAGACCGCGGCGGGATCGTTGCTCGAGGTGGGAAGGGGACGGCGACCGTCGGTGCCCCCGCACCCCGCGAGTGGGTTGGTTGCCACCAGGGCAAGAGCGAAAAGGACGCGATGATGGCAGCTCATTCGGTGCCTGTCGCATAGAACAGCACGTCGTCGACCCAGACGTCGATCGAGGTGCCCTTGCCCGGCTCGGAATTGCCGTAGTAGGCAAATTTCACGGCGTAGAGCGCCGACTTGTCCATCTGCGCCGGAAATCCCCATCCCCCTTGCTTCATCTTGGCGAAGGGCGCCCTCACGAACGTCCACTCGCGACCGAGCCCCAGGCTTGCGCCGTAGGTATCGCCGCACTGCGTCTTGTCCTTCGCCGTCGGATTGGGGTCGCATACTTCGACGCCCCAGAGAGATGGATCGACCTTGTTCGCCGCGCCGCCGTCGACGAAGCGGTCGCGAACGTTGAGGTAGATGGAGTCGAGCGCGGTCGCATCGTCTCCCTTGCGTAGCCAGGCTCCGATGCCCGTGAACTGGCTCGCGTCGAAGGGCGGATCGGGCAGGGCGATCTCGAATCCGCCGCCGTAGTCGGCAAACTTGCCACCCTGGACGTGCAATGCAACCTGGCTGTTGCAACGTGGGCTGGGCGCGGCGGCGGCCGTCTGCACGACGTCCGGTGTCTTGTCATTGAAGAAGTACCACTTGTCGGTATTGCCGCCCTCGAAGTCATCGAGCAGCGAGGTCTTGGAGAGGCGAGCGGTCGCCGCGCAGTCGACGCCGCCGGTGGCGGTGGGGTTGATCTCTTGCAGCTCGGTGGCAGGGCGCGGCCCGTCGGCCCCGCCGCAGCCCGAGCCCGACGCTCCGAGGATGGCGACGAGCGGAAAGATCATGAGGCCCAGACTTCGGCGTAACGGCGACACCCTGCGCTCTTACCGTAAGC
>JBBSDY010000570.1:0-3598 GCA_038240245.1 Polyangiales bacterium | reverse complement strand
GCAAGCTCGATGACGATCTCACGGTCTTGCAGATCTCGGCTCCCATCGCGCCCGGCTCTTCGGGGGGACCCATCTTCAACGATCACGGCGAGGTCATCGGCGTGGCGACGGCGATCATGATGGGCGGACAGAACCTCAACTTTGGCGTGCCGATCACGTACGTCAAAGAGCTGCTGCGCAGTCCGGCTCCGGTCAACCTCGTCACCTTCGCGAGCGCGACGGCCGAGGACGAAGCCGAAGCGCCAGCTCCCAAGCGCAACGTTCCGGTGCTTCCCGTGCAGATCCTCGACGGCTGCAGCCCCGGAAGCATCGCGGTCCTGCTCAAATCGATCGGCGATGCCATCGACGTCGGCTCCCCGCTCTACAACGCCGGCAACTTCGCCGCGTGCTACCACGTGTACGACGGTGCTGCAGCCGATCTCGAGCGCAAGCTACGGCCCGCCTGTCAAAGGCCCGCCAAGGCGCTCGCCGATGGCCGCAAAAAAGCAGCCCGGGCCGACGGCGCGAGCGACCAGGCGTGGGCCATGCGCGATACGTTCGACGGGCTGCTCGACGTCGTCAGGCGCTGGAGGGGCCCGGTCAGTAGGCCCCCCGGCAAGCGCGAGACCCGTCACCACAACTGACGATGCGGCGGACAGGGGCGTGCGATCGAGGATCTTACGACTTGATGATGCCCGCCGCCGTCCCGGCTTCGGCGATCTTCATCATCATCGACTGCGTCATGGGCGCGCCCGACGCGGGACGCACCATGAATTTTTGGCTGGCCGGATCGACGGCTTCGATGAGCCCCACCAACTTTCCGTCCGGCGTCATCACTTGATAGTGCGAACGAAAGGCGGTCGGGCTGATGACGTAACTGGCCCCGTCGAGCGTCACTGTGCCCGACGTGCTCTCCGATGCCTCTGACTGCTCCGGCTGCGAGGGGCCGTCCGACTGATCCGTCATTTTGCGTGCTTACCTTTCGCGTTCTCGCTGCGGCGCCCAGGGTGTTCGCCGAGCCCGCGGCTCTTACCATATTCTTATCATACGACGCCATGGCGACGTTGGCCCTCTCCTGCAACGGAACGGAAACGTTCTGTTCTTGGAGGTTCCAATAGGGTGTTGATCAGAGCCGATCGACTGGGCGGGAATGGACCTGGTGCGCGAAGTCGATCGGCTCCTTTTTTCTAGCCGCTCTTGCGACGCCCCGGCCAGGCGGGTGGGTCGCGCCAGAAGCCCACATCGCGCGTGCCGTAGTATCGCGCGAGCACCTGGTCCATGTCCGCCGACGTCCGAGCGCCCGACGCGCCGGTGCTGTCGCATTTGCCTCGCCCCAAGAGATCGGCCACCACCGTCTCGATCATCGGTTGCTCGACGTGCACCGGATTGACCAGATCGAAGCTTTCTATCGTGGTGGCGGTTCGGAGCTCCACCGGCTCGCGACCGAAGGTGGACAGGCGTACCTCGCCGAGCTCGCCCTGGATGACGATCTCATCGCATTCGGTGGCGCTGGCAAAGTTCCAAAGCGCGCTGCCGAGCGCGCCCGACGGTAGCCTGAAGCGCATGCTGACCGAATCCTCGACTTCGTAGGGCGATCCCACGTTGGCAGCGGTTCCACTCACGTCTTCGAGCGGCCCCAAGATGTAGTCCAGAATGTCGAGCGTGTGGCAGCCGACGTCGACGAACAAGCCGCCCCCGGCTTCTTCGGCGCGCACGCGCCACGGGAGATCGGCAGCATCGACCTTGCGATGAAACGGCTGCGCCAGGCGGTAGCTTACGCCGGTGATCTCTCCCAGCTGACCCGACGCGACGATGTCGCGCGCTTTGAGAAATCGGGGCAACGCGCGACGGTAGTAGGCCACGAACAGCGGAACGCGAGCCTCGGAAAACGTGCGGATCATCTCGAGGCACTCCGCGTGGCAGCGCGCCATTGGCTTCTCGACGTAGACCGGCTTTCCCGCGGCGCAGGCCAGCCGTGCATATTCGAGATGCGATCGGGGAGGCGTCGCGACGTAGACAGCGTCGACCTTCGGATCATCGATGAGCGCCTGGGCGTCATCGTACCAGCTCTCGACACCGTGTCGCCGCGCGTAGTCGGCAGCGAGAGCCCCGTTGCGGCGCATGACCGCCACCAGGCGGCTGCCCGACGCCCGCTGCATCCCCGGGCCGCTCTTCACCTCGGTGACGTCGCCGCACCCGATAATGCCCCAGCGGATTTCGTTCATCGCGGCGCCTTCAGCGGCAGCAGCGCAAACCGATCGAGTAGTCCCAGTGCGTGATGGGATGCACCGTGACGATCGAGTCGCACCCTTCCTTGGTCGACCGCGAGAAAAATCCTCCTACGAAGGTGCCGTCGGGATCGTCGATCCATTCGTCCTCGTTGCCCACCATATCGTAGATGGAGTCCTTGCCCCACCGGCTTACGCACTCCTTGGTCGAGCCGGTCGTTCGGAGCAAGGGGCCATCTTCACCCTTGACGAGACCGAGGCGCGGATCGGAATGTCCGGCCGAGGCGTTGTCGTGCAGCCTCTGCGCGGGATGCGACGAACGAAAGACGTTGCAGATGCCGGGCTGGTACTCGCTGCCATAGGGATACTTCGTCTGCTTTTCGCCGCGGCAAGCGAAGGACCACTCCTCGTGCGTGCACAGGCGCTTCTTGGCGCGCCCGCACGCATCGCCCGCCACGCGTCCGCTGATGTACCCCTGGGGATAGACGCCGCGAATTGATACTGCCCTGGGCCTGAAATTGTCTGATTGCTCGATCTCGGGCACCAGCGGCAAGGGCATCGCGCGTGCCCAGGCCGGTCCCACGGCGAGGCGGTCTTCTTGCCACTTGGCGAACATGCGCAGGGGCACACCGGGCTCGGGGGGGTAGTGGGGCGACAGGCGCTCGCCGGTCGCGTCGTCGACCAGTGAGTCCTCGTAGCGATCGACGCAGAAGCGACCGGCAACGTTGACCATGTCCCTCGGGCAGCGCAGTGCCGAGCCGGCCTCGACTTCGCCCGCGTCGAGCTCTTCGCCCGCGTCGGCGGCTGCATCTTCCTCGTGGGTGAGCTGTGCCCCGTCACTCTCCACCTGAGTCGCGTCGGCAACGCCCGTTTCGAGCGCGTCGCCAGCCGCGTCGCCCGGGCGCGCGACGGTGTGACCGCAACCATCGCCACCTCGGCACGCCGCCATGACAAGCAGCGCTGAAAATACGACGCCGCAGAAGAGCCGTCGAACCTGCAAGGGTCTCGAGGGGACTTATCCCGTCGCTCGCCGCGGTTCGAGCTCGTCGAGATGCAGATCGGGACTCGAGACACGGGGAGCGCGCCGCGGCGCCGTGGCGTGCAGCCGCGCGGACTCGAGGATGGCCTCGCAGAGCTCACCAAAGTCGTATCCAGCCGCCTGGGCGATCTTGGGAAGCAGGCTCGTCTCGGTCATGCCGGGAAGCGTATTGACCTCGAGGACGTATTCGTTCTGCCCCTCGGTCACCAGAAGATCCACCCGCACGCCACCGGAGCAACCGAGCACGCGCGCCGCTCTCTCGGCGAGGTTCAAAACGCCGCCGTAGCGCGTCGCCGGCAGACGGGCAGGCATGAAGTACTCGGTCATCCCCGGCGTGTACTTCGCCTCATAG
>JBBSDY010000569.1:0-3601 GCA_038240245.1 Polyangiales bacterium | reverse complement strand
GGCTTCGGCACCGTGTTTCCTCCCCTGCCGAAGACCCTTTTTTTTGTCGCGCCCCTCAAGCTTGTCCCGAAAATAAAGTCAGACGAATCGTCAGAAGTGGGTCAAGTATATGAAACCATTGCGGGGCGGACGGGACTCGAATTCCGCAGAGCATGCGGGCAGGTCAGAAACGCCGAGCATTCAGCCCACTCGGCCTTGCCGCATAGTTCATCGACGGCACCGTAAGCGCCCGGATGATCATTCCGTTGGTCTCAGTTTGGTCACAGCAGATCCGATCGAAGCAGCGCTCGCAACGGCTCTCGAGGAAGCGACGAAGGCGCATCGGTGGGATCTCGTCGGTCAGCTGGCGTCCGAGCTTGAGGCTCGACGAGCCGGCAACGTTACGCCGCTTTCACGAAAGCTGAGCGGCGGCACCGCGTGACTTGGCGCGGTTTGGGGCATTTCTCGCGGCCGATGTCGATTGTGGGTCACCCCACTGAAATCAATCGCCATTTTGGCCACCTCGGCGCCCACGACTATGTGGTTGACCACATAAATTAGACCGGTTTTCGAGTGATGTACCTGCTCGCTCACCGAGCAAGGTTTAGCCGTGATTCATGTCCGTATCGAAGAACGCAACCTCCCTGCCGGAGTCCGTCCGGCAGGAGCTCGAAGACCTGACCAACAAACTGGGCGCGCGGCAGGCGGCTGCCCTCGCCGGCATCGCGGAGGGGACCTTGCACAAGGGACTCGCGAAGCGTCCTCTGAGTCCTCCGATCGTCACGCACATCACCGCGCGAGTCCAGGCGGCGAAGGTGGCGGGATGAAGCAGGGCGCCAAGAGAGCCGCCATCCTCGCGGCCGTCGGAGCACTGCTCGACGTCCTGTTGCCCGAGACGTCGGAGTCGAGCACGACGCCCGACGATCGCCTCTACACCTCGGCGGCGAACCCGTTCAGATCGGCAAAGGAGTTCCGCCGGCTCGCTCGGGCGAAGGCGTTCCCCACGTTCACGACAACGGGGCGTCTCATCCGAGCGAAGGCCACCGACGTCGACGCCTACATCGAGTCGCGCAAGGCGGCATCACCCGAGCGCGACCCCAAGGTCGCCAACATCGACGAGTACCTCGAGCGCATCGGGGCCCGACGGGGGGGACGCTGACCGTGCCCTTCGACATGGACTCCGCACGCGAGGCCGCCCTCGATGACGTGAAGCGCCGCAACGCCAGCGCGCGCACCGCTGCCGTCATCAGAGCCCTACCCGTCTCCGCTCTGCAGGCCTTCGTCGAGATGGTCGAGCGACGTGGTGCCGAGCTCGCCGAGGTGCATGGCGGATCGCAGCTCGCTGGGACCTCTCGCGAGCGCCGCGAAGCCGAACGCCAATGGGAGACCGAGCAGCTCCATGGGGACGACATCGCAATGCGCCGTCGAGAGAGCGAGCCCGCCTAAGTGGTTCAACGTGCCCAGGTCGTCAAGCCGTTGGTCCAACCGCCGCCGGCGAAGCCCGTGAACGAGTCCGACATCGGGAGGCCGAGCGGACCGATGTGGGGCCTGACACCAAAGACGCCATCCGAGCGAGCGCTGGCCCTCGGTGCGCGAGGGCATCGTGTGCCGCTGTCACTGTCGACGTTTGACGGCGCGTGTCGAGGAGGCCCGCTCACCGGTCGCGTCATCGTGATCGGGGCGTCGCCGGGCATCGGGAAAACGACGCTCGTGACCCAACTCGCCCGAGAGCTTGCGGGCCGCGCGGTCTGGTCTGCGATCCTCTCGGCCGACGAGGACATCGATGGTCTTTTGATTCGGATCGGTCAGCAAGAGGGCCTCACACGGGAGCACCTCGAGGGCGGGGACGACACGGCTCGGCGTGTGCTGGCCGATCGTCTTCGTGACCTCCCTCTCTTGCTCTTCGATGCCGACGAGGACGACGCCACGATCGAGCTCGTGGCGGCAGAGCTCGCCTTTAGAGCCGACGGGGCTCCAAGCGTTCTGATCGTGGACTCGATCCAGACGGCCCGAGCAGACGGCTCCGTCGATGCCGACACGCCCCGCGCGCGCGTCGATGCCGTGATGGCTGCGCTCAAGCGAGCCGCCAAGATGCACCGCCACCTCGTGATCGCCACGTCCGAGATGTCCCGCTCTTGGTACAAGAGCCGCCGCGACCGCATCGACCCCATGGCGGCCTTCAAGGAGTCGGGAGGGATCGAGTACGGCACCTCCGCCGCTCTCGCGATGATCCCCGTCGAAGGTCATGACGACCTGATCGATGTCGTCGTGCCCAAGAACCGAATGGGCCAGAAAGTGCCCTTCCGCCTCCAGCTCAACTTCGCCCGAGCACACTTCACCGAGATCGCCCTTCCGAATGAAGAGCAGAAGGTCGAGGCGAAGCAAAAGGGCGTTCGAAGCGCCGTGCTCGAGCTGCTCCAAAAGCAAACCAACCTCGGCAGCGCGAACGCCGTCTTTCGGGTGATGGGTGGCAACCGAGTGGAGGTCTTGCGAGTCGTCGCCGATCTCGTCTCCACCGGAGCAGTCGTCAAACGCGACGGCGCCTATCAACTCGCCCTCAATGGAGGAGCACAATGAGGTGGTACCAACTGGTACTGGTACTGGTACCAAACCCGGTACTGATACCTGGTACCAACCCCCATAGGGGGTACCAGTATTTTGGAACCAGTACCGACCGTCTGTTCAGACCATCTGATCTTGTGGTCGAAGCCAATGCCGGACTGAGTGAGTCGGTAGGTCGTTCCGACGACCGGACGCGAACGAAGCCGGATGGTCGCCATGCGACCACGATGGCAACGCGCTCAGCCAGAAAGCGGATCGCCGAGACATCCCCCAGCCTCTTGGAAGGTCAGGCCCGGAACCGCCCCGCCTCGATGGCCAAGTACGCGATCGCAGGCCGCGCGGCCCGCATTGGTCTCACCTCATTGGTCTCGCTAGCGCTTTGCTGCTCGCTGATCGCAGCTGAAATGGGCTCGATCGCAGCGGTGGGCGAACGGGATGTGCACCCGAAGGGGGCGGCATGAGCACGCGCTTCGTGAAGGGCAAAGCCCGAACCGAGCTCCCCCGCTCGGATGAGCTGCAGGCGGTTGGAACGGTGGAGGATCGCCAGCCGAACCACGGACGCAACGGCCAATTCACAACCGGCAATGACGCCGCAGCGGACAGGCGCGCGAAGCAGGCGATCGCCAAGATCCTCGGTCTGCGTTCGTCCGATACGGTCGTCGCTGTCGTGGGCAAGGATGCCGCCAGGGTCATGGGGGTCGTGCTGCGCGACATGCCGACCGATGCCCCGACGGTGCGCAACCTCGTCGCTATGCTGGCGCGCCACTCGGCGATCGGCGCCTACGCCAACGTGAGGGCGGACGAGCTCGGCCTCGACACCATCGACGGCCGTGCATGGCTCGAGCTCGGGCTACGACACTTCGCGCGCGCCGAGAGACTCACGGTCACGGCGCTGGACGTTGCGACCAGGATGGCCGTTGCTCGCAAGAACGCAGGCGACGCGATGCCGTTCGATCTCGGGCACGCGCTTGCTCATTCCCCCGCTGACGTTGCCCCACGAACGGCGAACGCACGTGCGGACGGCGCCGAGGTCCATCGAGATGCTGAAAGCCCCGCAGCG
>JBBSDY010000568.1:0-3602 GCA_038240245.1 Polyangiales bacterium | reverse complement strand
CCGGATGTCCCGCATCTGCTCGAAGGGCTCGCCGCGGGTGTTTCCCTTGGACCCTCCGCCATACGGGAAATAGTCGTCGTAGGGATAGGCCCAGGCGAAGGGCCGGTGGGGCGGAAAGGCGACCGATGCGCGCTGGGGCCAGCCCTTGTCGTAGGGGTAGTAGCAGTACATGAGGTTGATGCTGCGGTGCGGTCGACCAAGGACCCGCAAGATGTAGTCCTGGCTCACGTATTCACCCCGCTCGCTCCCATCCCCGAGGTCGAGTGAGCAAGGAGCGGGGCCGAGCTTCACTCGATAGGCCCCGCGGTCGAGCAATTGGAGGGGCGGTTGCGCGGGCATCTGGAGGTTCTCCGGGGCGAGCCCGCACACATACAGCCACGTCGCAGCTTCCTCTAGATCATTTCGCGACGAGCCTCGTCTAACGCTGACCTTCCGGGATTCTCGTCCCTCGGAAGAAACAAACGGCCCCGGGCGTACTCAGTCTTCGACAACAATGAAAAACATTCGAAACGTCGTTGGGGTGGGTAGCTGTGCGTTCGTTCTCTCGGCCTGTGTGCAAACCGGCCACTCACCTGCGCCGGTCTCCGGCGCGTCGGGGACCGCTGTCGCTGGTTGTGGGCGACTCCATCCCGGGGTCGGGGCCGAGAGGCTGGGCAAGGTCCGGGTCGGTTCGCCCGTTGCGCTTGCCCGGACGAAAGGCGCCAAGGGTAACGCGCAGGGTGGGCGGGTGATCGCCTATGTGGCCGATGCCGACGAGCCCACGCTCCACACCATCGATGTCGACGCCCACAAGGAGATTGCCATCACCACCCTCAAGGGTCGGCCCGAGCAAGTTCTCGTGCTGTCCGACGGGCGTGTGGCGCTCACCCTCCGATCGTCGAACGCTCTTGAAATCCTCGAGCCCGCTGCGCAAGACGACGCTGCGCTGACGTCCCGCTGCGTCATCGATACCCCCGCCGAGCCCGTGGCGATGGCCGCGACGCCCGACGATGCAACCTTGCTGGTCACGTCGGGCTGGGGTCACGCCTTGAGCGCGTTCGACACCCAGAGCCTGGCGTCTCGGTACCAGGTGAAGCTTGCGCGCGATCCGCGCGGCGTGGTCGTTTCCGACGACGGAGCCCGCGCGTTCGTGGCGCACGTGGTCGAGTCGCGCATGAGCGTCGTCGATCTCACCACCAAAGAGCACGAGTCGCGCCTCATCGATCTACGCGCCCGCGTCGGGGCCGACATGGAAGGCGAGTCGTCGCTTCGCAAGGGGTGCCAGGGTTTCGCCCTCACCAAGGTTGGCGCCGAAGGTGACTCCGAGCTTGCCAAGAAAATGGTCGATCGCGTGTTCGCCCCCATGGTGTCGGTCAACTCCGGCGACGGTTCCGAGTCATCGGGCTACGGAAGCGAATCACCCAGCGAGATCGGCGAGGTGGCGGTCGTCGACGCGTCGGCCGAGCGAGCTCTCACCCGCGCGGTGCGGCTTCCAGTGAGCGGCAATGCCCAGGCCGAATGCCTTTTGCCTCGCGCCGCTGCCTATGACGACGGCTCGCTCTACGTGACGTGCCTCGGCATCGACTCGCTGGTCAAGCTCGACGCGCGCAGCCTCGATCCGGCCCACGCCGAGCTCAAGCGCTGGACGCTCGCGGCAGGTCCCACTGGGGTCGCCGTCGATCACGCCAACAAGCGCGCCGTCGTGTGGTCGCAGTTCGATCGCGAGGTGGCGTTCATCGCCACCGAGAGCGATGATCCTCCGGCGCGTCTCTCGGTCGCTCGGCAGGCGGCCGGGATCACCGCCAACGTCGCTCTCGGGCGCAAGCTCTTTCACCAGATGGGAGACGCGCGCATCAGCGCCGATGGTCGCGCCTGCGCGAGCTGTCACCCCGACGGCCGCGAGGACGCCCTCACCTGGTCCACCCCCGACGGTGCGCGTCAAACGCCCATGCTCGCCGGTCGTTTGGCCGACACCGCGCCCTACGGCTGGCTCGGAAGCAGCAACAAGCTGCAAGACCACTTGAAAAAGACGTTCGAGCGGCTGAGCGGCGAGGGGCTTCCCAAGGTCGAGGTCGCCGCGCTCGTCGACTACATCTCGACGATGGTCCCGCCGGTCGAGCGCGTCGTGCCCACAAGCGCCGATCAGCAAAAGCTCATCGATCACGGTCGAGAGCTGTTCGAATCGGCCGAGACATCGTGCAGCACATGCCACGAAGCCGGACACGCTTTCTCCGACGGCCAGCGCCACCAGGTGATGGCGCAGCCGGTGGCGGGCCAGTCCGAGGGTTTCGATACGCCGTCGCTTCGCTACGTGGCGGGCACGGCGCCGTACTTTCACGATGGCCGCTACAAGACTCTCGACGATGTGCTCACTGCGCCCGATCACGCGATGGGTCAGTCCACGCGCATGAGCCGGCAAGACCGGGCCGCCCTGGTCGCCTACCTGGAGACGTTGTGATGAACGCCCGCCGCGCGCTAAGCTCGTCGATAATCTGTGCTCTTTTGGCCTGCGCCTCACTTTGTGCCGCCGATGCACCGGACGGCGCGAAGGCCCCCGACGAGAGCTCCGAGCCCAAGCCGCCAGTCATCGTGGCCATCGACTTCGACACCATTCCGACGGGGGCGCTCCCTTCCATGGCCAGAGATGCCGAAGCTGTCCACGCCGTGCCGACGCAGCAGCGAGCGCTTGGCATCAAGGTGCAGAAGGTCAAAAACCCCTTCGGCAAGAAGATGTCTCCGGCCATGCTGGCCAAGATGGGCAAGACCGAGATCGTCGAGCTCGTACCTGACCATCCCGAGATCGCCGCGATGTACCTTCCCTCGGCCGACGGCAACGATTTCGAGGGCGAGTCGATCCAGAGAATGGCCTGTCACCGCAAAGAGCCGCCCAGCATCGTGCGCTGGGAGACGCTCGCCGTGGGAACCGACGGCAACGCCCTGCTCGCCGTGAAAGATCTGTGGTTCGACACCGAGAGCTGCACCGTCACGCAGGGGCCCACCGCGGAAATCGTTTTCAAGGCGATCGCGTGGGACGGCGCCAAGCCCTGGCTCTTTGCGATGCGCGACGACAAGAGCGTCACGTTTCTGATGCCGCGCACCAGCGACGTCAGCGCGGATGCGATGGTCGGCGCCGCGACCACCGTCAAGGGCGGTTTCACCCGGGTGACATTGCCCATCGGGCGATGGGGCTCGAGCTCCATCCTCGCCAACCTGGCCACGCTCGAGCTGAAGGCACCGCCGGCGCCGGTCAAGACGAGCGCCAAGGGCCAGCCTGTCGCGATTCCCGCCGAGGCCGAGCCCGTCGACCGGGCGGTCGAGATCGCCGTCGAGCTCGTGCAGACGATGTCCGAGAAATCGCCGACGGTGCTCGTGCGCCGCAATCCCCCCGACGGTGCACAGTCAGCCCGCATGACCATCGACTGATGCTACGATCGCCCCGTGCTCGACGACATCCCCGACGCGCGTGACGGTCTCACCCGCAAGGAGCGCGTCGTGCTCTGGGTTCTTGGCCGCGCCGAGAAGGGCCGCAAGGGACGGGGTGTCCGGATGGCCATGCTTTACGGCCGCGTCGTCGAGCACGTCGATATCAGCATCCACGAGCTCATGAGCATCGTCGAGCGCCT
>JBBSDY010000567.1:0-3609 GCA_038240245.1 Polyangiales bacterium | reverse complement strand
TCCGGACGGCTGGCTCAACACCATCAAGCCCGCTGCCTTCCACGACTTCGCGGGTTCGACGGTCGTTCACACCATCGGCGGATTCGTCGCGCTCACCGGAGCCATCGCTCTCGGTCCGCGCATCGGCCGCAAGTTCAAGAGGGATGGTGGCGGCCCCATGCCAGGTCACGACATGACGATCGCCGCAGTCGGTGGCGTCATCCTGTGGTTCGGATGGTACGGCTTCAACCCCGGCAGCACGCTCTCCGCGATGGATGCGGCGGGATGCGGCCGAGTTGCCGCCAACACCACGCTGGCCGCATGCGGCGGTGGTCTCAGCGCCCTTTTCTACATGTACCCGCGTAACAAAGTGTGGGATTGCGGCATCACCGTGAACGGCTTTCTCGCCGGTCTGGTCGCCATCACCTGCCCCTGCTACTGGGTATCGCCGTTTGGCGCGATCATGATCGGCGTCATCGCCGGTGTCGTCGTCATCTGGGGCGTCGATCTCATGGAATATCTGCGGATCGACGATCCCGTCGGGGCCTGGCCCGTGCACGGCCTCTGCGGAATCTGGGGCACGCTGAGCCTCGGCTTGTTTGCCTGTGGCAAATACGGAGCTGCTGGACCCATGGGTGCGGACAACTCCGATGCAACCATCGTGAAGGGTCTCTTCTACGGCGGCGGTATGGATCAGCTGATCGGACAAGCGATCGGCAGCGCAGCGGTGACGGCCGCCACGTTCGGCATCGGCATGGCGCTCATGTATGCGGTCAAGCTGACCGGCACCCTCCGCGTCTCGAAAGATGGCGAGCTCGAAGGGCTCGACCAACACGAGCACGGTGGACCGGCCTACCCCGAGTTGGTGGGCGGCTTCTCCAGCGCAAGCATGGGGAGGATCGAAGAGTCCGTCGGCGCTGGCGCCGTCGGCCTGGTCGCCAAATAGTAGCTAGCAAACCCGGACCGCCCGCTGGCGGGCTCGATAGCGAGTCGCCAACGGGGGGTCTTGGTGCATCCGCTGCTCCTCACTTCGGCTGAATTGACCGTCGAAGGAGAGCGCGTCCTGAGGCGTCAGTGCTGCACCAGTGAAACCCTCAGCCTTCACTGGAAACTCCTCTTCGACGGTCATTTCAGCCGGCGTGGAGAGCGGTTCCCGAAGGGACCGCTCACCACGACGAACGCTCTCTAGCACAACTTTTGTTTAGTGTGCGCGTCGGCCAGCATACCGAAACCTCGATCGTAGCGCCCCATACAAGGAGAACGCCATGCGAAGAATTGACGCCATCATCAAGCCTTTCAAGCTCGACGAAGTGAAAGCCGCCCTCACCGAGGTCGGAGTTCAGGGAATGACCATCACCGAAGTAAAGGGTTTTGGACGTACCGGAGGCAAAGCCGAGGTCTTTCGAGGCTCGGCGTACAAAGTAGACTTCGTCCCCAAGATCAAGATCGAGGTCGTCGTCCCCGACACCCTCGTGCGGCAGGTGGTCGAAGCCATCCAGCGATCGGCCAAGACCGACCGCATCGGAGACGGCAAGATTTTCGTGGGCACGCTCGAAGACGCCATCCGAATTCGAACCGGAGAGCACGGTGACGACGCCCTCTGAATCGACGCGGCGCTTGTAGTTCGGCGCCCCGGGGCGTACGAAGGGGGGGCCGAGCGATGACGAAGGTTCAGGCGACCATCCGCGAGTCCAGGCTGCAAGCGGTGGTCGAGCGTCTTTTGATGATTGGCGTTCGGGGTCTCACCCTCTCCAGCGTGCAAGGATTCGGCCGGAGCGGCGGTCACGACGCCGTCTACATGGGCTCTGCGTACCGCACGACCTTCCAGCCCAAGCTTCTCATCGAGTGGTACGGGAGCGACAGGCAAGCCGAGGCGGTCGTACGCGCCATCATCCACAGTGGCGCAACCGGCAAGGTGGGGGATGGCAAGATCTTCGTCATCCCCGTCGACGAGGTCGTGCGCATCCGAACCGGCGAGCGCGGCGACGAGGCTCTCTAGCAACGATGAGCCACGAGCCGACGAGCTCGCATGCGTTCGATCTGGCGACATTGTCGGATGTGGGAAGTGAGCGGACGAACAACGAGGACAGCTGCGGCTCGTTGGTAGCCAGCGCCATGAGCGTCGTCGTGGCCGTGGCCGACGGCGTGGGCGGGTACGAAGGTGGTGAGCTCGCGAGCCAGATGGCCATCGAGATCACGCTCAAGACGTACAGCGAGAGCCCGGCCTCGTGGGGAGCGCTTAAGCGCCTGCACCGCGCCGTCCAGCGAGCCAACATCGAGATTCACGATCGGGCCCTGGTGGTGCCCGAGCTTCGCCGCATGGCAACGACACTCACCGCGGCGGTCATCGAACGGGGCGAGCTCTACGCGGCGCACGTCGGTGACACGCGGCTCTATTTGCTTCGCGGCGATCGAATGACCCAGCTCACCAAGGATCACACGGTGTCTGGCGAAAGATTTCGCCTCGGGCTCATCAATGCCGAGCGAGCTCGCTTGCACCCCGAGCGTTCCACCCTGACGCGCACCGTCGGCCCCGAGCTCATCGTCGCCGTCGACAAGATCTCGATGCCGCTCGAGCAGGACGACGTCCTGTTGCTCTGCACCGATGGGCTCTACAACGTTCTCGAAGAAGGCGACATGCACGCCTTGATCTACGGCGCCGACGCATCGACGGCCGTCAAGAGGCTCCTCGAAGCGGCCAACGCGAAGGGAACGATCGACAATTTGACGGCGGGGGTCCTGCGCATGACCGGCGCGCTTCCTTCGCGCGAAACGGCAACCGGGCTGCGAGGCCGCGTACGCAAGCTGTTCCGGCGCTAGGATGGCGCCGGGCTTGGGTTGGGGCGGATCGCAGGCGAGCCGGGGCTGATCGCGCGAATGGCGTTTCTTTGCGGGATCGTGAAGGACATCGTCGTTCCGTCGCCGTTCATCGCCCAGATTCGCCCGCCGTGCGCCTCGACCACGGCTTTCGCAATGTAGAGTCCCAGCCCCGAGCCCGTGCCGTCTCCCCGAGTCCAGTGACGATCGAACACGCGCGCGATCTCTTCGGCGGCGATCCCGGGCCCAGAATCGTGGATTGCAAACAAGATCTCGCCGGTCTGGACGCTCGCCCGAACGGTGACGCGACCGCCCATCGGCGCAAACTTGAGCGAGTTGCCGATGAGGTTTTCGAGCGTTTGCAAAATGCGAGCACCGTCGCAGAAAAGAGATTCGTCGGTCCGAACGTCGGTGTCGAGGACGATGCCCCTGTGGTCGGCCAGAGGCTTGAAGAGCTTGACCGTCTCGTCCACGAGGACGCGCACATCAAACGGCGCCGCGTGGATCCGCAGTGCTCCGGCATCGATGGTGGCTGCATCGAGCAGGTTGCGCACCAGCACATCCATGCGGCGCGCAGCGCGCTCGATGCGGTCGAGCTGTGGATTTGGGCCTCCCTTTCCGAGAACCGAGCCACGGCGAAGCTGCGTGCAGGTCAGCTCGATTGCGCTCAAGGGGCTGCGCAGATCGTGAGAGACGATGGCGAGCATCTCTTCGCGCGCCCGACACGCCTCACCAAGTCGCTTGCGCGCGCCTTCGGCCTGGGCCCAAGCGGCTTGCGCGCGGCGAACGAGATCGACCGTGCGGGAGAGCAGC
>JBBSDY010000566.1:0-3610 GCA_038240245.1 Polyangiales bacterium | reverse complement strand
TTGCGGTCGCCGAGCCCCGCCCCTGCGCGTCGCGGGCCGGAAAGGCCCCCAGGACGAGGATGGCGAAGAGACCCAAGAGCGCGTACTTCATGAGCAAAAGAAACCCTACTGGCCTCCGAGAAGTCTTGACAAGAAGGGGGTAGGGCGCTAACCCTCCCGTCCCTTCTTTAGCGAGGAACGCCCTGACATGTATGCGGTCATCAAGACGGGTGGCAAACAGTACCGTGTCACCGAAGGACAAAAATTGCGCGTCGAGCGTCTGCCCGGCAATCCCGGCGATGCTCTCAGCTTCGACCAGGTGCTCATGGTCGGCGGCGACACGCCCCAGATCGGACAGCCCCTGGTCACCGGCGCGAGTGTGAGCGCCGAGATCACCGGTCAAGATCGGGCCAAGAAGATCATCGTCTTCAAGCTTCGTCGCCGCAAGAACTACCGGCGCAAGCAGGGCCATCGTCAGCCCTACACCGAGCTCAAAATTACCGGGATCAAGGCCTAACCATGGCACACAAAAAAGGTGCGGGCTCCACGCGCAACGGCCGAGGCTCCAACGCCCAGCGGCGGGGCACGAAGGTCTACTCGGGCGAAACGGTCACCGCGGGCAACATTCTCGTTCGCCAGGTGGGCTCGTCGCTGCACGCGGGCAAGAACGTCGGCACGGGCAAAGACTACACGCTCTTCGCGCTCATTGACGGCATCGTCACCTACGAGTGGAAGACCAACAAGAAGCGCCAGGTCTCGGTGTACCCGGCCCCCGCTCCGTCCTGAGCTTCAAGCTCGTAGCGGTCGATCTCGACGGCACGCTTCTCGATGCCGCCGGCGAGGTGCACGCCGCGGATCGCGAGGCCATCGCGGCACTGGCAGCGAAGGGCGTCCCCACGACCATCATCACCGGTCGCCTCTACTCGGGCACGCGGCACATCGCCAGCCAGGTTGGCGCGAGCGGAGCCCTCGGGTGCGTCGATGGAAGTCATCTCCTCGAGGGAGCTTCCGGTAAGGAGCTTTTGCATGGAGGGCTCGCGGGAAGTCAGTCCCAGCGCATCCGCGAGGTTCTCGGCAACCACGACGTGGCCGCCTTCGTGTTTGCCAACGATCAAATCGTCTACGACGACCGAGGCCTTCCCGTCCTTCCTTACGTTCGCACGTGGTCGGTCGACCATGTGTGGACCGAGCGGGTGACCGATCATCCGCACTGGTCGCTCACGCAAGGGATCACCGCGCTCGTGTGCGTCGGCGTCGAGCAGGAAATCTTGGCTCTCGAAGAGGGGCTGCGCGGCAAGCTCGGCGACGCTGTGTACGCGATTGCATTCCCCGTCCAGCGTTTCGAGGCGCAGAAGACGTGGGGCCTGGTGGTGCGAGCTCGGGGCTACACCAAGGGCACGGCGCTCAAGTGGCTGGCGCGGCACTACGGCGTCAGTGCCGAAGAGGTCGTCGCCGTCGGTGACTGGTTCAACGACATTCCCATGTTCGAGGCCGCGGGCCGGTCGTTCGTCATGGCGCAGGCCCCCGAGCGGGTGAAAAAAACCGCCACCGACAGGCTCGACGCCGACACGTCCACGGGCGGCGGTGTCGCCGAAGCCGCCATTCGCGCCGGCCTATTGTAGCCAGCGCTGGAGCCACCGACGCGTCGGGCGTCCTGCCACTCCATCAAGGATTGGCAGGATCGGATGGCGCGGCTCCCGCGTCGGGCGTTGCCGTCGGTGACATCTCGCCGGTGCGCTCGACCGTCACCGCGCCGCCGTCGGGCGCCATGTACGCGCCTTGCTCCGTGTCGTACTTCGGGATCGCCGCGGACACCGGGGTGTAACGCTTGCCGAAGATCCTTCCGCTCAACACATTGACGGGCACCGGGCGCTCGAGCTGAAACACGTAGCCGCTCTTGTCGATCTTGACCTCGTACTCCGAGGTGTCCTGGTCGGCGGTGTTCTTGACGACGTTCCGGTAGCCGACGTTCTTCTCGCCCATGCGCTTGTGCGGGCGGTGAGCGAGCACGAAGGACATGAGGCGCACGGCGATGTGGTTGTGCAGCCGATGGCACCCGTGCGAGTGACGCTGCATGATGCTCATGTAGTCGACCGAGCCGTGGGTGCGGATCCCTTCGTCTCCGTTGACTTCGATCTCGCCATCGTCACCCTCCTTGAACGTGGAGTGGTAAGCGGCAACGAGTCCGTAGGCAGACGCGTAGCTCGGCCCGATCTCGTGGAGGTTCACGACGTAGCCGGTCTTGCTGGGACCGCGGGTGAGCAGCGTGCGCGCGGTGGTGCCCGGCGGAGGCAACCACACGGGCGCAGCGACGATCTGCTTCCAGACGCGCTGGCCGACCGGTGAATTTTTGTATTTCCACATCTCGGTGCCGTCGACCATCTCGCTGCGCCAACCTCCGACGGTCGTTCCGTAGCGAGCCAGGGGGATCTTCTCGCCGAGATAGTCGGTGAAGAGCGTGAGCATGGGACGGCGCTGCACCGGCTGCGCGCGCTCCTTGCCCTGTTCGTCATAAGGAAACTCGTACCAGACGTCACCCCGATCGATGATCACCGACAGATCCATGTTGGCCGAGTAGTACTCGGGCAAGCTGGGCCCCTGGATCGCCGCGGGTTTTTCGGCGGGCAGATCGCCCAGAGAATCGAGCCACGCCAGCGTCGATTCGGCGGTCTGCAAACCGAACGCCCGGATGAGAGCCTCGCGCACCTCCTTCTCGAGGTTGGGCTGGGCGTGCTGCTGACCATCCTTTCCGCGGAAGGTGATGGGCTTGTCGGGCTTGGGCCACGCACTGCCGTCCTCGATGAAGCCCTCCGCGTGCATCGCTCGCTCGGTGAGCACCCGTACGACCGCCTGTCGCTCTCCTTCGAGGGGAGCCTCTTTGAGGGCCTCGATGGTGTCCTTGCTCAAGAAGCCCCAACCGAAGACGCGATGCCTCCGCTCGAACTCGGCGATGGCTTCGTTGGTCGACCAGTCGACGGCGCCATCGGTGAAGCTTGCCTTACCTTCGAAAAAGCCTTCGCACGACAGGCGCGTCTGCGCCGCGCGAACGAGCAGAGCCGTGGGAGAGAGCTTGTCGTAGAGCCTGAGCGCGCTCTTGTCGCCGGCGCCGAGGTGCGATGCGTCGATCTTGCCGACCGCGTCGACGCCCTGCTTGCTCATCACCTGCTTGACGCGCTGCTCGACCGCCAGAAACTGGCTGCTGTCGCGACGCGCCTTGGGGTTGTCGATGTACGGAACGATCCGCTGGTACAGCTTGAATGCCTCGAAATCGACCTTCGAGGCGCAGTCCTGTTTTTGCGTCTCGTGAAAGCGCGTGCGCAGGAGCTTGAGCGTCGGAGGAATGCCGTACAGCTCGAGGTAGCGATCCTTTTTGGCGCGCGCACCGTGGTGGTCGTCGGGAAAGTCTCCGCGAGCGAGCGCGAGGTACGTCGCGCGGTACGACTGCGGGAGCACCTCGTCGGTCGCGTTCGTTCGCTCGGTGAAAATATAGGGCACCCACTGCTCGCCGAGATCGAGCACGATCTCTCCGGCGGCCCTCGCCGCTGCGAGGTCCAGCTCGGCGGTCACCTTGCCGTCCTTCCAAAGCGGGACGGGTTGCGCGAGCTTGGCCCTGGGCGGCTCGATCTGGGCC
>JBBSDY010000565.1:0-3618 GCA_038240245.1 Polyangiales bacterium | reverse complement strand
GTCGACATCGAGTTGGTGCGGGGCGATGGGCCCGATCTCGCGGTAGGGGGGCGAGCTGGGAGGCGGGGTGTTGTAGGCATAGACGACGCCGCGCGGGCTGCTGTCGGGCGCGAGCTGCACGGCGGCGATGAGGTCGAGCCGCAAGCGAACCAGATCGACGAAGTCGTCGCGCGTGAGCGACTCGCCGTGCAGATGGGTGTGCACCAACCGAAGGCCGCGAAAGCGACCCTCGGCCGCGCGCAGACGGCCGATGTCGGGCAGGACCAACCTCGACGCGTCGCCGACCACCACGTAGTCGATCTTGCCCGAACGGTGGACGAGGGCACCCACCTGCCGACCCGTCTGGCGCGAGGCCTCACACAGCGAGCGCAACAGCTCGGGCGTCGCCACCCGCTCGAGGGGGATCTTCCGCCTGTAAATGTGCTCGAGCGTCTTGATCGCGCTGGGCGACAGCCCCGTCGTATTCCCGTAGATTTCCGGCATGCCTCGGTATCAGACGGTGTAGGTTGGGTCGCCCTTTGGCGCAAGGTAAAGCCTAAAAATGGCCACGTACACCCAGCTAACGCTCGACCAGGCCCAGGAAGTTGGAAGGACCTTTGGCCTCGACGTGGCCAAGGTAATCGGCGTCCCGGCGGGATCGGTCAACTCGAACTACCGGCTCGAGCTGACCGATACGACCCCCATCTTCGCCCGCGTCTACGAGGAGCAGGACCGGGTGGGCGCCGAGGGCGAGGCCCGGCTGCTCGACCACCTGGCCCGCCACGGGGTCTCGACGCCGAGGCCGCTTGCCAGAAAAGACGCCGCCGGTTTCACCTGCGAGCTTCGAGTACCCGCGTCGGGCGAGCTGGGCGCCCGGCGCGCGGTGGCGCTTTTCCCGTGGCGTAGCGGCGAAATCCTGTGTCAATCGCGGATCACCCCCGAGATCGCCCACAACGTCGGACAAAAGCTGGCCGAGGTGCACCGCACGGGAGCCACCTTTCCCGAGCCGCGACCGGGGCGCTTTCGCGTCGAGGATCTCCGCACTCGGCTGCAGCGCATCGCCAGGGCCGACGACCCTTCGCTTCGGGCCATGGCACAGCCGATAGAAACCGCCCTCGGCCGCGCCGAACGGGCGCGCGATCCCGATCTTGCGCATGGCATCATTCACGGCGATCTGTTCCGCGACAACGTTCTCTGGGAAAACGGCCATCTGGTCGCCCTGCTCGACTTCGAAAGCGCGTGCGATGGATCGTGGGTGTACGATCTGATGGTTACCGTCCTGGCCTGGTGTTACGGCTCCGATCTCGATGAATCACTGGTGCGCGCCATGTTCGGCGGCTACGCCAGCGTGCGCAATCTCTCGCCGGCCGAACTCGCGGCGCTCGGCACCGAGGGTCGCGTCGCGGCGCTCCGCTTCACCGTCACCCGCATCACCGACTTCGCGATGCGCACCGGTCTCGGCGAGCGCGTGACCAAGGACTACCGACGTTTCTGGGCGCGACACGAGCGCATCGAGGCGCTCGGCAACACCCTCTCGAGGTGGTTCGAATGACGACGCAGCGCACGTGGGGCGGTAGGTTCAAGGGGACTCTTGCCGAATCCATGCTGCGCCTCTCGGCGAGCGTCGAGGTCGATCAGGCGCTCGCCGAAGACGACATTCACGGATCGATGGCCCACGCCCGAGCCCTCGAGCGCGCGAAGATTCTCACGGCCGACGAGCTCGCGCAGCTCGTGGCGGGCCTCGAGGTCGTTCGCGACGAAGTGCGCCAGGGCAAGATGAAATGGGACGTCGCACTCGAAGACGTCCACATGAACATCGAGGCCCGTCTCACCGAGATCGTCGGACCGCTGGGCGGCAAGCTCCACACTGGACGATCGCGCAACGACCAGATCGCCACCGATCTGCGTTTGTGGGCGAGGCGAGCGGCCGACGACATTGGCGACAGCATCGATCGTCTGTGCGGCGTCCTGGTCGATCGGGCCGAAGAGCACATCGGCACGCTCCTGCCCGGCTACACCCATCTGCAGCGCGCGCAGCCCGTCCGCCTCGCGCACCATCTGCTCGCCTGGTTCGAGATGCTCCGGCGCGACCGGGGCCGGCTCGACGACGCACGCCGACGCACGAACGAGCTGCCTCTCGGAGCGGGTGCCATCGCCGGCACGACGTTCGACATCGACCGCCACAAGGTTGCCGAGGATCTCGGGTTCGACAGGCCCATGGCCAACAGCATCGACGCAACCGCCAGCCGCGACTTCTTGGCCGAGCTGGCGAGCGCTCTGGCCATCACCGCCGTTCATCTGTCGCGCATCGGCGAAGAACTCGTGCTCTGGTCGAGCCAGGAATTCGGCTTCGTCGAGCTCGACGACGCGTTTGCCACGGGCTCTTCGATGATGCCCCAAAAGAAAAATCCCGATGCGGCCGAGCTGGTGCGCGGCAAGAGCGCGCGCGTCATTGGCGATCTGGTGTCGTTGCTCACACTCGAGAAGGGCCTGCCCCTTGGCTACAACCGCGATCTCCAAGAAGACAAGGCCCCCATTTTCGATGCCGTGGCGACGCTGGCGATCTCCCTCGAGGCGCTGACCGGCGCGCTTCTGACGGCCAGCTTCCGCACCGATCGCATGCGGGCCGCACTGGGAGCGGGCTACGTCACGGCGACCGAGGTCGCCGATTTCCTGGCCGCGCGCGGGGTGCCCTTTCGAGAAGCGCACGAGATCACGGGTAAGCTGGTGCGCGAGGCGATGGCGCGGGGCGTTCCGTTGCACGAGGTGCCCATCGCCGTCATGCGCGGATTTCACCCGGCGCTCGACGAGCAGGTCCTTGGCGTGCTCGATCCCGAGGTGGCCATCGAGCGCCGAACGGGCTTCGGGTCCCCCGCGGCTTCGCAGGTCAAAGCCGCCATTGCCACGGCCAAAGCGATCCTGGGCCGAGCCGTCAAGCAAGGCTGAGCCGAGCATGCGGGGCTTGCTCGGCCTGGCGTTTTTCTTGGTTCTCGTCCTGCTGACCGGCTGTCGACGCGCTCATCAGGTCGGGGACCACGTTCTCGTCGATTGGCGCGGAGACGAGTACCCCGCGGTCATCGTCGCCATCGAAGGGCCAGCCAAGTTTCACGTTCACTACGACGGCTACAGCGACGACTGGGACGAATCGATTCCCGCGACCCGCATTCGAAGCCGACTCGGCACCTCATCGACCCACGTGGGCGCGGCCCCGCTCGCCATCACGCGCACGCGACCAGGTACCAGCGCCAGCGCCAGTGGGTCTGCGGCCCCGCGGCCCCTCAATGCCTACCGCGTCGGCGATCGCGTCCATGTGGAGTGGCACGGCTCGATCTACTCGGCGACGGTCATCAACGCCGTCGGCGATGATCGCTACCGCGTCCACTACGACAACTACGGCAACGAGTGGGACGAAGACATCGGCCTCAACCGCATCCAACGCAAAGTCGGAACCCAGTAACCGGTACGCTCCGTGGTCACGAGTGTCAGAAGCGGCCGGCGAGGCCCAACTGAAAGAGCCCGCGGCTGCCGACGTTCGACCAGGGCGCGACAACGAGCCGCGGCGATCGCGCAGAGACGGCGTGCTGCGGCGCGGGCGCGGTGAGCGCATCTTCGATGGGAATGTTCTCCCAGCCCAGCACC
>JBBSDY010000564.1:0-3620 GCA_038240245.1 Polyangiales bacterium | reverse complement strand
GGGGGTGTTGCCGTGACAGGTACTGCGAGCGGCTGAAACGAGACGGTGAAGCGAGAGCAGCGAGGCCGAGACAGCGATGTGAACTGCCGAGCTGTACGGCGGGAGCGATTCCGAGAGCGGGAGACCGGGTTCGAACCGGCGACGTTCAGCTTGGAAGGCTGACGCTCTACCAACTGAGCTACTCCCGCGATGTTCGTCCTGTCTCCCTTCGGGGGCTCCGCCCCCACACTCATGCTGCTTCCCGGCGCTCCTGTGGAGGGTGATGGATTCGAACCATCGAAGGCATAGCCGGCAGATTTACAGTCTGCTCCCTTTGGCCACTCGGGCAACCCTCCGAAAACACTTAACTTTACCACGCTGAACCCGTTGCCCGGTACTAGTTTTGAGGGAGGCCCAATCGGATGGTTGAGCTGGCGCGGGGACTTGAACCCCGAACCACCGGTTTACAAAACCGGTGCTCTACCGTTGAGCTACGCCAGCCCGAGCCGAAGGCGCTCGACGCTTTTAGCGGCGCGAAGGTTAGACTACGAGCTGACTCCGTGCAAGCAAAACTGGCGCCACCGCGGAGATACCTTCGCCCTTGCCTACGAACCGGTGATGGGCAAGATCACCGGGCAGTGGGCGGGGGCAGGGGGTTCCCCCGGAGGGACGGCTAGCGTGAGTCCGGGTTTTCGCCCTGTCAAGCAGTATTTATGCCTGGCACGCCACCAACCTAGCTATTCGCGCCCGCTAGGGTGCCTTCTTGGCGAGGTCGTCCAGGGCTTTTTGGAGCTCTTTTTCGCTGTAGGGGAGCCTCGATAGGGCTGTTTTCTGCTCGACCAGGTTTTTTTCGAGATCGGCCTTGGCTGCTCGGGCGCGATCGATCCAGGGGCTTGTCTCGCCGGTGCGGTCGCCCACCATGATGGTGTGCTCCATCATCGTGAGGCCTTTTTGGAGCAAGATCCGATAGCGAAGGCGCATGGCTCCCTCGAAGAGCTGCTTTTTCTCAGGGGTCGTTGCCGCCTTGGGGGCCGGGACGTTGATCACGTCTTCGTGCAGCTTCTGGTAGAGCTGCCCGATGCGGTAGCCGCTCATTGCGGCCCAGTGCGCGTCGTAGCTGCGCATCGCATCCGAGTAGGCGCTCTGGGCGTCGAGCAGCCCCTGACATCGCCGCTCGAGCACCTCGGCGAAATGGGCGGGGACGGGCACGAATCCGATCGCCTCGCTGCGTTGTTTGCGGATTTCACCGAGCGCAAAATGCACCTGGGCGACCTCGAGAGGCAGCTTGCCTCCTTCGCCCAACCTTAGGGCGTCGATGATGTCGCGCCCCTTCATGACGAAGCGCTCCGCGCCGTCGGCATCACCCGCCTCGATGGTTGCCAGCGATTTGTCGCCGTAGGCTTCGAGCCGTTCGACGTCGCTGAGATCGGCGCGCCTGAGCAGCACGTCGGCCATGGCCGAAAGCTGCGGCCACTGCTCGAGGTAGGCCTGAATCCGCGCCGCCCGGATGCCACCCCACTTGCCGGCGTCACCAGCGGGATGGTGATCCACGACGTCGCGAAATCTCTCCAGCGCCTTGGCGCGATCCCCGGTCTGCTCCCAGGCGATCCCAGCATTGAAGCGTGCGAGCGGCGCGATCTCGCCCGCCGAATCTCCCGTGGCAAGTCGATCGAAAATGGGTGCCGCTTCCGCCGCGCGACCTTCCAACAAGAGCCCTCGAGCTCGTTGAAACGCGTCCGTTGGGCTCTCGTCCTCGCGCGGCGTGATGACGGTCGGCGTCGCGAACACGACGGGGTGCGCTGGCGGTGCGACGACCGCCGGCTTGGCCCCGCACCCCACGCTCCCCGCGGCGATCAGCCCAACAAGAACACGTCTCACCCCATCACATTGATTGGTTTTCGGAAAACCGCCACGCGAGGGATGCTCAGTCCACGCCGCCGTCGCGCACGATCTCGCCGCCGCCGTACACGTCGTTGTCGAGGTCTTTCAGAGCTTCTTTCATGCGTTCGCGCCAGCTCTCTTCGATGCCACCCGGAGACGCGGTCTCATACGCGCGGGCGATGGCCAGCCAGTGTCGCGCGTCGGCGCGCATGGACATGCGGTAGTCGGTCATGCCGCGCAAATAGGCGTAGCGCGTGCGATCGGTGATCGAGAGTGATTCGATGTCCGTCTCGAGGACCCGCCAGATGGCGAGCGCGCGCTCGTACTCACTGGCTTGAAAATGACGTTGGCCGCGGTTCAGCTCCTCGGCGTAGGTCACGCAGGATGCGGCGCCGAGCGAGCACGCGAGGAGCACAGGGGCGATGAGACGACGCATTGGACGCGAGACTATCACTCGTGCTGTGCCCGAAGTCACCGAGAAAATTCCGGCTGGCAACGGGCCTCGGGGAAGGGGCAAGGCGATCCCGTTGACCCGGTGGTCCATCGACGTCTACGCTGGTTGACTCGAGCGGGAGGCGCGGGCGTCTCCACGGCGGTTCATGGCAATACGGCTCCCCAGCGATTCGGAAGCCTCGAGGCTCCCGGTAGCTTTCGGCAAGTACACCCTGCTTCGGCGCATTGCCAAGGGCGGGATGGCCGAGCTCTACCTCGCGCTGCACCGGTCGATGGCCGGCTTCGAGAAGCTGGTCGTCATCAAGCGCATCTTGCCGCTCCTCAACTGCGAAGAGGAGTTCATCGGCATGCTGCTGCACGAGGCGCGCCTGGCAGCCACGCTCTCGCATCCCAACATCGTTCAGATTTACGACGTCGGTCAGATCGACGGAACGTACTTCATCGCCATGGAGTACGTGCCGGGCGAGGATCTGCGCGCCATCCAGCGACAGGTCGCGGCGAACGGTGGTCGCTTTCCCCTCGAGCGCGCCATCTCGGTTGCCGTCGGGCTCTGCGCCGGTCTGGGCTACGCCCACGAGAAGCGCGACATTGCGGGAGCGCCCTTGCACATCGTGCACCGCGATATTTCGCCGCACAACGTGATCGTCACCTACTCGGGCGACGTGAAGCTCATCGACTTCGGCGTCGCCAAGAGTCGCCTTCGGCTCGGCGATCAAACCCGCAGCGGAAGCATCAAGGGCAAGATCGCGTACATGTCGCCCGAGCAGGCACTGGGTCAGCCCATCGATCATCGCTCCGACGTATTCGCGGTAGGCACCACACTCTACGAACTGACCACCGGCCTGCGTCCCTTCAGCGGGCGAAGCGATTTCGATACGCTGCGGATGGTCGGCGAGGCGACCTTCGAACCCCCGAGCCGCGTCCAGCCGCGCTATCCGCCCGAGCTCGAGGCCATCGTCCTGCGCGCGCTGGCCAAGCAGCCTTCCGATCGCTACCAGAGCGCGCGCGATCTCGAGCGCGATCTCGAGCGGTTCGTCCACCTGGCGCGGCTGAGAACCTCCCAAATCGCGCTCTCGGATTTCATGCACGACCTTTTCGGCGACAAGCTTCGCGACCAGGACGAGCTGCTCGCCAAGGCCAAGCTTGTCGCGGACTCGACGCTGGGCGACCCGCCGGTCGTCTCCGCCGCCGCCCTTTTGCGCCATTCGCGATCGGTCCCGCCGGGGGCGATGAGCGTGCCTCGCGTCGGCCTTCCCGAGCCGCGACGGCAGGGGTTGGGGCGATTCGTCACACTACCGCTGGCCCTC
>JBBSDY010000563.1:0-3620 GCA_038240245.1 Polyangiales bacterium | reverse complement strand
CTCGCGCCTGTTCTTCCGTCCAATGCACCCACCGCCGTCGCCCGTCCGCCGTCTTCGTCTCCTCCATCGTGACCTCCGCCTGCGCACCTACCGCGCTTCAACGGGGCCTCGAAAGACGTCAGTCGCCGAGGGGTTACGGAGCTCCTTCACCTGGCCCCGGGGAACCCGTGTCCCCCCCACGTACTCCGTCTCCTGTGCTCGCATCACCGATCGTGCCGGTGCAACCGGGGAGGACAATGATCATCCCCAGCAAGAGCGGAGCGACTGCCAAGTTCGAGCGAGCTTTGATCATGAGGGTTCCACTTGGCTATGGGACCCTCCCGGACACCTGATCGGGAAATCAATCGGAGCAGCAGCGAATGCCGATGTCGTCTTGACGTAACCCGCGACGGCCCTCGCCTCCGTCGGCGCACGCCCAATTGGAGTCGATTACACCGACGGCCCCTCCACGCCGCGAGCACGGCATGCTAGCCGGCGCATTCGTGTCACCCCGGCAAGAATTTTCCCACTCCCACACATTGCCGACCAGGTCATACACGCCATCGATGCCGCCAGCGCATTTCGCGGCGGTGCCCACCGCGTGATAGGCGCCGGTGACCGCGCACACGTCGACATCGAACATATCGCCGTAGGGGTAGGCCCGTGTTCCACCCCGCGAGCACGCTGCGTACCATTCGCTCGAGATGGTGGCGCGATCGTCGAACGCAAGCGAACCACCTCCGCGTCGCCCGCAGAGACGTTTTCCCGCCCAGGCGCAATAGGCGGCGGCATCGCACCAATCGACGTACGAGACCGGGAAATCTGCTTCCAAGGAAGCCGGCGGCGGCAAGAAATCGTCGGTCGCGTTCTCTTGCGGCTCGAAATGGTCGTTCCACGCACATTCGGGTCGTTGCTTGCCGAGGTCTGGTCCCTGGGCCAAAAATGCGGCGTATTGGGATTTCGTCACCTCGGTGCGATCGATGCAGTATCCGCCGCCATCGACCATGCTCGTGCCCTCACGAGCATGGCACGCGCGAGAAAAATAGACGTCGCTTCCACAGGCTGTGGTCGAAAGCGCAACGAGAAACCCCACCGGTAGCGCACAGCGACGTCGACGATCAGTGCTCGAGAATGCGCCGTGCTTTTTCGGCATAGGAGCTTCTAGGATACGCCGAGAGCAGCTCCCTGGCGCGGGCCTTCGCCTCCGAGGTTCGGCCACGCTCCTGCAACTGGCTGATTTTGAGCCATAGGGCCTGCTCGTGCATCGCGCCGTGAGGGTACGCGGCCAAGTAACGATCGAGCAGAGAAACGTCTCCGCGAGCCAAAGCGTGACGCGCCGCATCGAGCTCGGTGATTTGCTCTTCGAGTGACAATACCTTGTGTTGCGTGCTCGGCGATGGCGCCGGAGCCACGACCGGCGGGACCGCCGCTGCTTCTAGAGGTGGCCCGTCCGGCAGAGGAGACGCTGACGGCGATCCGCTGGGCGGGGCAACCGCGGCGCTGGCGACGGGCTTCGGAAGAGGGGCTTCGGACGGCCGAAGTGCCACGTAGGAAACGGTCGCCACCGAGATGGGGATGGCGGCCACCACCACCCATTTTGCACCCAACAATAGTGCGCTCTTACCCGCTGCCTTGGCGCCGCCAGCAAGCAGAGCGGCCGAGGCGCCGGCACCGGCTCCGATGGCCGCGAGCCCCGCTGCTCTCGCGCGCTCGCGCCCTTCCCGGCTCGGGACGTCGGCCCGCGCCGATTCGAGCAGCGCACCGGTGAGACCGCGGCGTTCTACCAACCTGGGTGGCATCATCGCAACCTCCGCCTCTGCATGACCTCGACCTTGCGTTCGAACGTCTCACGCGCTCGCTTCAACCGCGAAGCCACTGTGCCTTGTGGAATGTCGTGGAGGTCGGCGATCTCGGCCATGGTCATTCCCTCGATCTCGTAGAGGACGAAGATCGATCGCTCTGCGAGATCCATGCTCCCGAGGATTTGATCGAGCAGCTCGCGGGCTCGCTTCTGATCCAAGAGATCGTCCGGCGAAGCGCCCACCGGCGATGCGGCTGCGTCGTCGAGTGGAGCAAAGATCTCGCCGCGACGCCGCGAGGAATAGCGCGCATCTGCGGCGATACGCATCGCTGCCCCGTAGAGAAAAGCCTTTTCTCGATGAGGCTCGATGTCGAGAAGCTTGCGCGCGGCCACGAGAAACACCTTCTGCGCGGCGTCGTCAGCGCCCTCCGCGGCAACGCCGAGGCGGCGCAGCGTCGCCCAGACGAAGTCGTAGTTCGCGTCGAAGAGTCTAGCAAAGGTTGTTGCAGCGTCATCGCGGGCATCGCTTTTTACACCTGTCCGCTGCGCGCCATGGTCTGGCTCGCTGGCCCCCGCATGGGTGACAGCCTCGCGCATCCGGTCTGAGCTTGAAATGGGAGCCTCGTACGGAAATGATCAGTCACAATGGAAAACCAAACGATACCGCGCCTTGACCCACCACCACCGGAGTTTCGAAGAGCAAGCTATCGGGCCGGACCCAGTAGCGATCTCTGACCAAAGGCACCCGCGCAGCAAGGCTCGGCTCAATGAACCAGCCGCCCAGCGGCACGAAGAGACGCAGGGCCATGCCCGGCGCGAGCCACGGGCGGAGCGAGCTCTCCCCCGACGCTGCGGTCGATGAGACCACTCCTGCCTCGATCGACGCGCACAACAGGGGTTCGAGCGAGGAGCGCGGTCCCAAGAGCGGACAGACCTCACCCTCGGACACTATCGCCCAAAAGGTCGCGCGATCGTTCGCCTGCCCCGCCGTTCCACCATACGCGCCCGCCACTCCTGCGCGCCACGCGAGGCCTCTGGATTGGTGATGGCCAGCCCAAATGCCGAGTCCAGGCGCGAGCGACGGACCGTAGCCCCAACGAGCCTCGGGGCTCAGCGCCAGCAACGATCTTTTGCGTTCACGCGCTCGATCATCGTCGGGCGGTGGGTCGGCGATTGGTGGAGCGGTGGGCAGCGGTGAGGGGGACGACGCAGGTGGCGGTGGTGGTGGCTCGGCCTCGGGTAGGCTCTCCGGTTTATCGGCACCAAGCGCGGCCACGATAGCGAGTCCAGCCACCACCTCATCGCAGGTCGGCGCGGTTAGCACGTTGCGCGTCGATGGCGCTGGCGGTGCGATGACTTCGAGCGTTCCGCTGTAGCCGCCATCTGCCCGTTGAAGCCGCACCACATAGGTCCGCGGATCACCGGCTGGACTCGTCGAAGATACCGGAGTGAGCACCAAGTTCGCGGTCCGCGCCTGAACTTGCGCACGGAAGGTGTATTCGCCGGGGCAACCATCGATCGCGTGATAGTCGAGCCATCCGCGCACGGGCTGCATTGCTTTCGCCGGGCTAGTGCACCGCCGTCGAGATGCGATCAAGCATTCGACGGTGTGAGTTGATAATGGCTCTCGCTGGCTTGGTCCAGGCAAAGGGTGTCGGGTTCTTATTCCAGGATCGCAGGTATGCGATGACGTGTTCACGCAGCGCCTTCTTCGTGGGGAAGTCCGTCTGGCTGAGGGACTGCTTGCCGAGGATGCCGAAGAAGCCCTCGACTTGGTTGAGCCACGATGCGCTGGTGGGCGTGTAGTGGAACTGCACGCGGGGGTGCTCGTCCAGCCAGG
>JBBSDY010000562.1:0-3631 GCA_038240245.1 Polyangiales bacterium | reverse complement strand
GGTTCTGGCGCCGCTCTACCTTTTAGGGCTGCGCGATCTCTCGATCATCTGGGGCGCGTGGGCACTTGGGTTTCTCGCCTTGGGCGCGCTGTCGGTGGAGACGTACCGGCTCGCCCTTCCGCTGGCGGGCCGCAGCGCGAGCTTCGGTGCGGGGGCGATGGTGCTCTGCTTCGGCGGGTACGTTTGGTGCGCGGCGAGTGGAATGGAGGTCGTTCCCGCCTCGTGGGTGCTGGCCTTCTCACTGCGACATTGCGTCGAGTGGGGCGAGACGGCCGACCATCGCACGCTGCGACATCGACGTCTCTTGCTGGCGCTCTCGCTTCTTGCGCCCCTCGTCAGGCCCGAGGGGGTGTTGATTTCGGCCCTCGTCTTTGGCGTGCTCGCTGCTTTCCCGCTCGCGTCGGGCACCCGTGCCCCGGCGCTGGTCGCTCTCGTAGGACCGGTCATCGTTCCCTTTTTCAATCTCGTGCTCACCGGTCACGCCACCTCGTCGACGACGATCGTGAAATGGCTGCCTGGCAACCCCTACTACGGACACGGCGCTGCGCTCGTCGCCGCGGTGCGCGAGAACGTGCGCCTACTGTTCGAGGTGCTGCTCGATGGACGCGAGTGGAGCGCGGTCTATCTGCCGACCGGGTCGCGTCCCTTCGCGATCGCTGCGCTGGTGGCCATTCCAGCGACAGGCTTTCTGCGTCGCCGCGGCCTGCGCGCGGCCCTCGTCTTCGCCATGGCGCTCGCGATCCTCATTCCGTGCACGTACCTCACGTTCCTTTGGAACCGCCTGCGCTACCTGTGGCCCTTTGCCTTCGCATGGTTCGTGGGGCTCGCCTGTCTCTCGAGCTGTGTCGCCGAGCTTCTCGCCTCGGTCCATCCTCGATTGCGCGCCGTGGGTGGGGCGGTGAGCGCCTTCTTCGCCTTCGCATTGGCCTCGCACCTCGGCTGGACGCTCGACGATCTGTGGGGCAGCTCGTCGGCGATCGATCGCCAGCAAGTCGCGCTCGGACGGTGGGCCAACGAGACGCTCGCGCCGAACGCGAGAATCGGCGTCAACGACACCGGAGCGATCGGTTACCTCTCTCATCGCAAGACGTTCGACGTGGTCGGTCTCACGACACCGGACGAGGCACGTTACTGGGTGGCCGGAGCGGGATCGCGTTTCGAGCACTACGAGCGCCTCTACCGCGCTTCGCCCGGCCGCCTTCCCACGCACTTCATCGTCTACCCGCAATGGATGGCGTGCGACGCGGTTCTCGGCGACGAGCTGCACGACGCGACGGTCACCGACCAGACCATCCTCGGCGGCACGACGATGACCGCCTACGACGCTCGCTATGATTTGCTCGGTACGGGGGAAGCCCCGAACGCCGCGCCCGGCGGTCAGCTCGTCGACGAGCTCGATGTTGCCGATCTCGAATCGGAGGCTGTCCACGACTATCTTATCGGCACCCAGACGCGGGAGACCGACGATCAGGCGCTCAGCTACGATCTCGGCGAGCGCACCATCGCCGATGGCGCGCGCATGGCCCGCATTGAGGACCATTTCGTCCTGCATGGCGCACATCCTGGCGGCAATGTCGTCGTCGCGCGTTTCGTCGCGGACCAGCCCGCCGACGTCGAGGTTCGCGTGGCAGGCAACTCCGTCGGTGTCGCCAGCCTCTCGGCGGGCGAGTGGACCGAGGCATCTTTCGACGTTCCCCCGGATCTTGCGCGGGGCGCGATCGACGTCGCGGTCGCCTCCCTGCACGGTACAAAGTTCGGCTCTGCCCACTACTGGCTCTACGGTCGCTGATAAAATGCTAGATCCGCCGTCGTGCGCACCCGTCCCCTGGGCCAAACTGGAATCTCGGTCTCCGAGCTCACGCTCGGCACATGGGGCCTTTCGGGTGAAGCTTACGGTTTCGTCGCCCCCGACGAGCGCGACCGGGTGATCGACAAGGCCGTCGAGCTCGGCATCACGACGTTCGAAACGGCCGACGTCTACGGACGAGGCGCCATCGAATCAGCTCTGGGGCAACGGCTCGCCCTTGCTCCCAGCCAGATCATCACCAGAATTGGGACCTTTCGGTCGGACGCCGCCCCCGGCGCCGACGAGCACGCGCACAAAAGATTCGAGCCGCAATACCTGCGCGACGCCGTCAAGCTCTGCCAGGAGCGACTTCGCCGCCCCCGGGTCGAGGTCGTTCTGCTGCACAACCCCAGCGCATCCACGCTGTCTCGCGGCGAGGCAGCCGCGGTGATGAAGGACCTCAAGAAAAGCGGCACCATCGGAGCCTGGGGTGTGAGCGCGGGCGACAGCTACGCGGCGCGCGAGGCGGTCACGCAGGGGGCCGAGGTCATCGAGCTGCCCTACAACATCTTCTTCTCGCGCGAGCTGCACGATCTGGCGGGCGAGCTCAGGGCGGCGCGCGTGGGGATCCTCGCTCGTTCGGTGCTTTCCTACGGGATCCTTGCCGGCTTTTATTCCGCGTCGCACTACTTTCCCTCTGGCGATCACCGTGGCGAGCGCTGGTCCCGCCAGGAGTACGAGACGCGCATCAGGCAGCTCGACGCCGTTCGATCGCTGGTGACGGGCCCCGTGCTCACCATGCGCGCTGCCGCCGTGCGTTTCGTGCTGGCCAACGAGACAGTGTCTTCCGCCGTTCTCGGTCCGAAGAACGTGCTGCAGCTCGAGCAGCTGGTGCGCGAGGCAGGCACCGAGCCGCCTTACTTGACGGAAGAGGCGCTCACCCAGCTGGCGCTCGAGCTCACGCGCACCGGCGTGGTGACCTAAGAGGGGAGTGGAGCCCATGAACCGAAGCGACGAGCTCGAAGCCATGTTGCGCATTGCGCGCGAAGCGTCGGCGATTGTCGCCCGCGTATATGCCACGGACTTCGCCGTCGACTACAAGGGCCCCGCCGATCCCGTCACCCGGGCCGATCGCGAGGCGAATGCGCTCATCTGCGCGAGGCTCGCCGAGGTGTTCGGTCCGCTGCCGGTGGTTGCCGAAGAGAGCGACGAGAGTGAGTTTGCCGGCTGGGTCGGAGCGCCGCGCGTATTTTTCGTGGATCCACTGGATGGAACGCTCGAGTTCGTCGCCAAGAATGGCGACTTCGTGGTGATGATCGGTCTTGCCGAAGAGGGCCGCGCGGTGGCTGGAGTGGTGATGGCGCCTGCGTTGGGCACGGCGTGGATCGGGGCTTTGGGGGTGGGGGCGTTCGAGATCGCGCCGACCGGCGAGCGAACGGCGATTCACGTGAGTGAGACGAACGATCTCGGCAGCGCGAGTCTCGTCGTCTCGCGTTCGCACCAGTCGGACCGACTGAAGCGGGTGATCGCGTCGTTGGGGATCACGAAAATGTCTCAAGTGGGCAGCGCGGGGCTCAAGGCGGCATATGTGGCCGACGGGCGCGCGGATGTGTACTTGCAACCGGGGCGTGCGGGAAAGCGGTGGGACTGCTGCGCGCCCGAGGCCATCGTGGTGGCGGCGGGGGGCGTGTTTACGGATGCTCATGGTGCGCCGATTGGGTACGGGGGGCCGGAGTTGACGAACAATAACGGATTTCTGGCGACGAACGGCAAGCTGCAGGCGAGGGTGCTGGAGCAGATGAAGCGGGTGGCGGAGGAGGGGTGAGGGGTCGAGGTCGAGGTCGG
>JBBSDY010000561.1:0-3635 GCA_038240245.1 Polyangiales bacterium | reverse complement strand
GCCCCCACACTGCGAAGTGAGCGCGCAGGCCTCGGCGAGCTGCCAGGGTGCGTGCGATGTCGAGGTCGATCCGGGCGAGATCGCGGCCCGCTGCGATCCGGGCAAGCTCTCGGGCTATTGTCAGGGCCAGTGCTCGGGGCATTGCGACGGTCGATGCAGCGGAGCTTGCAACGGCGCGTGCTCGGCGAAGGATGCCAAGGGAAACTGCGTAGGGACATGCTCGGGCGACTGCGACGGCGCCTGCGATGCGTCGTGCCACGCCCGCTGCCGAGGGACGTGGCAGGCGCCGCGGTGCGAAGGGTACGTTCGCCCTCCGAGCGCGGACGCCGAGTGCAACGCGTCGTGCCGCGCGCACGCCAGCGTCAATGCGTCGTGCACCCCGGCCGTCGTGAACGTTCAGGTATCGCAGAACGCGCAGATGGCCGCCCGGCTTGCCGCCACCCTGCAGGCCAATCTCCCCGCGCTATTGCACGCCGAGATCGCGCTCGGGCGTCGCCTGATGGAAGACGTTCGCGTGGTGGGCGAGGTCGGAGCGCAGCTTCCGAAAATCATGGGCGATGCGGGCGCCCACGCCTTGGCGTGCGTTGCCGCGTCGACCGACGTGACCGCCCGGGCCTCGGTGAGCATTCGCGTCAGCGTTCAGGCGAGCGCCAGCGTATCGGGCAAAGTCGGAGCTAGTTGACGCGATCGGGGATGGGAACCTGGCATTGTTTGGCCGGGGTCAGCCACTTGAGGATGTTGAGCCAGAGCCGCTCGACCTGCTGATCGGTACTGTCCTGCCAGAGCTCGTCGTAGGTGATCCACTCGTCGCCCCACATGAGGGCGCGGCCCGAGCCAACCTCGATCGCCTGAAATGCAACCTTCTGCGGGCTCTCGTGAGCGAGAATGATGCCCTCACCGCCGGTCTCGATTCCGTTGGTCGTGTTGATCTTCTTGATGCCCTGGGTGACGGGGTGGTCTTGCCAGCTCGTGATGAATCCGGTGATGTAGCCGCCGGTCTTGTAGGTAAAGCCGAGCGGCGAAAGAAGCTTGTTGATATTCACTTCTTCGTGCTGGCCGCCGTAGTTGTAGCCAATCGTCGACATCGCGCCGCCCCCGGCCTTGACCCACCTCGAGAACACCTGCACCTCGTCGTCCGAGAATGGATGGTAGGCGTGGGCCACCTTGCCGAGGTCGCCGGTGATGTCGACGGGTTGCGTGTGAAGCGTGACGATGACCTGGAATTTCTTGAGGAGGTCGTCGGTGAGCACCTGGTTGCCGAGCGCGACCGCGCCGAGCGGGCTGCGCGTGCTGAGCCACGTGGTAAATACGCCGGTTCCCTTTTTCCCCCAGGGGCCGATCTCGCCGATGGTGGCGATGTTCAGGCAGTCGCACACGCCGTCCTTGCCGATGTCGACATCGTCGATGATGCCGTTTCCATCGTTGTCGATGCCGTCGCACACCTCGGGGCTTCCCGTCGATCCACCGGCTCCCGGGGTCGCGTCGCCGATGTCGATGCCGAGACCCGAGCCACCTGAGCCCGTCGTCAGCCCGAGCCCGGCACCCGACGAGCCGCCGCTGGTGTCGCCGCCCGAGCCGGTGGCCGCACTACCGGCGTGACCGGTTGGGCCACCGACGTCGTCGGAGGTCTTTCCCGAGCAGCCCAACACAGCCACCCCCATGCATAAGCCGCCGATACCAAGCTTTTTGTTCACGCCTGCACCTCGCCGAGAGAGGACGTCCAAACGAGGCCAGTCTACCATGCGAACCCTGCAATTGGACAGACCGACCACGCGTTTTGCGCGGGTTTTTGGCCGGAAAGCCATAGATATTCGCAAACGAACCTTCGATAGTCGCAAGGTTCGGCGTTGGTCTTCGCAAGCCACCTTCGGGTACCAAGTGCTCGATCCTTGAAGGTGGTGGGGCCATGTGAGGCAGTGAAGGAGAGAGCGCCGCGTCGGTCATAGGGAGACGATCGCGGTCGGCAAGATCCGGGACGCGACGAGCGCAATGAACAGTGCGCCGTCGCGTCCGCACCTTCGCACGGTGACGTTTCGATTTCACGTCGATGCGATCCTCGTCGATGCGTGACGCGTCTCGGCACTTGGTCCCATACGCGTTTCTATTTTCGAGCCACATGTCGAACATGCTCGCCATCTCGCACACACGCGCGGCAATCGAGCTACGCTTGTCGCAATGACTCGTCGACACGCAAGCTTCGTCTTCTCTGTTTTGGCTCTCGCAACGGCTTGCTCGGGAGATGATGCGTCGAGCACGCCGCCGGTCGATGGATCTGCTGAGGCCCGCACGGATTCGATCGCACCGCTGATCGATGCGAGCGCCACGGCGGATGCTGCCGATGCCTCGAACGTCGGCGAGACGGATGCGAGTGTGACCGCCGATGGCGATGCGAGTGTGACGCCGACCGACGCTGATGCCGGCGCTTCGGACAGCAACCGAGCCGACGTGGGCGATTCCGGTCAGGCACCGTCGGAAGGTTCCGCCGAGTCGGGTTCGGATTCCGGGGCGGATGCGCCGCAAGCGGTATCGGATGCCCCCCTCGATGTCGACGTGTCCGGCGGGACCATCCTCTTGTTGGGCGGTGGGCCGGCCTCGATCTTCACTGGCGAGTTTCACCCGCCGGGGCCTTGGCTCACTTCGACACTGACCGGCTCCACGAGCGACCGGCCCGCCGTGGCGCTCACTGGCGCATCGAGCGGCATCGGCGTGATTCGATCCAAGATCGGGGACGAGATGCTATTCACGTCCTGGTCGCCGGGCAGGTTCGGCGTGCTCGCCGCCATCGGAAGCGGAGCCACCACGTCGGGACCGCCGGCGCTTGCGGCTTCACCATCGCGCGTCGATCTCGCGTACCACGGCGTCGACCTGAAGCACTACTTCGCCAGCTACGTGGCAACGTGGACGCCGACGGAGGAGCCGATCGGTGCCGGCTCCCTGCAGAGCTCTGGCCCCACACCAGCGTCGATCACGTTGCTGGGCGCCAACACGATCGTTGCGTATGCCGACGATGACCGCCTCCTGTCCGATCGCTCGCGCGCGAGCGGCGCCTGGCAGACCGTTCACACGGGCGATCTCGGCGATGCTGGCGCCGGGGTGGCCGTCACGCCGACCATCGTGGCGCTCACCAGCGGCCCCGAGCTGCTCATCGCCTTCGTTCGATCCCCCGACCAGGACGTCTTCTTTACCACCCGCTCCGCGGGGACGTGGGCCACTCCGCAGGCGGTCCCCGGTGCTTTTGCGGCCGATTCCATCGCACTTTTGCCGATCGCCGGGGGCGATGTGATCCTGGTCCTTCGCTCGATCGACTCTCATGGGTACTGGGCTCGCTACTCGGTCGGCGCTTGGTCCGACCTCAAGGCTTTTCCGTGGTTCGATCTCGCGGTTCCAACGACTCCCTCCCTCGCTCCCGGGATCGGCGGGGCCGACGCCGAGATTGCCTTCGTCGACACAGCCACCGGCACGGCCCTGCACGCGCAGCTCCATGGATCCTCGTGGGGCAACCTGGTCACTGTCGGTGGATCGGGCCTCACGAGCGTCAGCATCGCCAGCGCTCCCTAGTTCTACTGCGTCAGAAACTGACGCAGTAGGGTTTGAGGCTTGAAGTTTCGTTCGGTCAGCCTCACTCTGTAGGCATG
>JBBSDY010000560.1:0-3652 GCA_038240245.1 Polyangiales bacterium | reverse complement strand
TCTGCGATGCCAAAACCGGATCGTGCAGGGTGGCCCGACCGGCGACGACGCCATCCTTGAGCGTAGCGGTCACGGACGCCGTCGGAACATCGATGGGATCGATCCGAAACGCGCCGGTTTCGAGCTCGGCCGAGCCCTCGACCGTGCCACCGCGGACCGCGAGGCGGAGCGGTCCCGAGGCGGAGAGCTTGGCCGACGGCGCGCCCTTCGCAACGGCGCCAAGATCGACGTCTCGCGCCTTGACGTCGAGCCGGGTGACGATGTCTCCCTCGAGCGACAGATCGCCGCCGAAGTCGACGTGCCCTTCGCCGACCGTTGCGGTTCCCTTCACGACGAGGCTCGCGGGCGGGCCCTTGGCTTCGACGTGCGTGCCCACGTCATCGAAGATGGGCCACGCGGGGAAGAACGTCCGAACGGCTTCCGGGTGCGCCTTCGGAACGTCGGCCGAAAGATCGAGCTCGGAGCCGTCGAGCCCCGCGTGCGCGGCGACCTGAATGTCGCCGAGGAAGCCGTCGAACGTCGCCCACAACGAAACCTGCTTGCCGGTGCTCGACGGCAGATCGATGAACGTCGACGCCGTGCCCTGCAAAGTGGCGGCGGTGAAACCGCGCCCCGTCATGCTGTAGCGATCGACTTTGATCGACGTTCGCTCGGTTCCCGCCAGAACCGAGGCTTGCACCTTGGCGAGATCGACATCGAGATCGCGCAGGCCGGCGACGCTGCCTCGCACGCACGCGGTGCCAATCTGCACGTCGGGCATCCACACCTTGACGCGTTGCGGAACAGCCAAAGGTCCCTGGGGCGTGGTGGAAGGTCGGGGCGTGAAAGCCCGGGCGAGTGATGGGACGCCATGCTCGTCGGGAAGAATCTCGACATCCGTGTGCTCGACCCGCGCCCGCGGGATGACGATGTCGATGTCACCGCCGGCGAGGATGGTCTGGGCCAGTCGAATCAGGGACGAGCTGCCTCGAAGGCCACTCACCGCGAGCACGCGCCGGCCCTCGGGATCATAAACGGTGGCCGAGGCGCCCTCGAAACCATTGACATCGATGTGCTCGATGCGCTCGATGACCACGCGCCCGGTGAACGTGCGGCTAAGAAGGTCGGTCAGTGCCACAGCAGCGATGCGTCGCGTGGGCGCGAGCCCCACGTGCAAGAGCGCGCCACCGGCGATGGCGCCCACGAAGGTCATAACGACGCCCCCGACGACGATGGAGCGCCGCCAGAAACCGCGGCGCACCTTGGCCGGAGACTCGGCCATCAAAAGGCCTCTCCGATGCCGAGCGAGATCGCATAAAAGCTCGAGCTGGCGGGCTCGGTGGAGTTGGGATCGAGCACCTGCAGCCCCGGCAGCTGAAAGCCGGCATCCAGGCGGATCGGGCCAATCGGCGTGTCGTAGTGCAGGCCCGCGCCACAGGACAGGTGCAGGTAGAGCCAGCGCAGGTGCAGCTTCTGGCGCGAGACGTCGCTCGCGTCGCAAAAAATTGCGCCCCCGAGACCGGCGTTGGGAAAAATGGGAAAGCGCAGCTCGATCGACGCCTCCCAGAGGCTAAGACCGCCGGTGGGGAAGTTGCAGGCGACCGCGTCGGGGTGCTGTACGCAATACGTCGTCATGGCCGTCTTGCAAGCGAGCGAGTCGGGAACTGTGCACGCCGTTGCCACATCGCCGGAAGGCGTGATCCCAGGTAAGAGAAACGAGAGCTGATCGCGCGTGCCCACACCTCGGTAAGGATAGCCCCGATTGGAATTGGGGCCTCCCGAGTAGAAACCCCGGAAATACACCTCCTGGAAGTCCTTGGACTCCAGATCTCCGCCCGTTGCGTAGTTGGACGGAAATAAAAACCCCGTGGTGGCGCGCAGGGCGAGGGTCCACTTGCGAGACAGGGGAATGTACCCCCGCACCTCGGGCTGCACCTTGATGTCGATGGGAAAGAGATCGCCCTCGCTGCGAAAGTTGGGCGTGACGGGGATGCCGGCGAACTGCAAATCGTTGCCGATGAAAAGGCCCTTGTGGGGGTGCAGAGCGTCGTCGCGAAGATCGAGGTTCGTCGTCAGATCGACGTACGAGATGACCACCTTTTTGAATCCCTCGGGCAGTGATCCGCCGTACGCGAAAGGAAAGCTCGTCTGGAAGTTGTAGAAGACGTTCGCGTTGAGAGGACCGAAGGGCCGATCGAGCCCGACGCCAGAAGTGAGATCGCGGTAGCCGAGCACCGTATCGCTCACCATCTGGTCCTCGAAGAGCACGGGGTAGAGGTTGATTCCCCCCCGCGCGGTTCCTCCCGTCCGTGCCTCGATGAATCCAGGTTGGCGCAGCTCGATGTTGGCGCGCCCCTGGGGCAGGTACCGATCCCAGAGCACGAGGTTGCTGAGGCTGGTGGGGTAAAGAACCAAACCGGGTCGCACGTCGATGGTGAGACGCCGCAGACCGCCCAAGAAATTGCGGTCCTCCCAGCCGGTCAGAACATGTAAATCGGTCTTGATGGGCGTAAATTCGATGCCGCCGCCCAACCTGACCGCGCGAAGCTCGCTCGGCAGAACGCGAACGTTTACCGGAACGATGGGCGATTGAGGATTGCGCAGATCGGGAGCGACCTCGGCATCCGCAAACACGCCGAGCGCGAGAACGGCCTGGCGCGCCGACGTGAGCTTGCTCGCCGAGTACACCTCGCCCGGTGCAAGATCGATCGCCCGCCGTACCGGAGCCTCGGGGATGTCGCCGAGGCCGTTGATGGCCACCGCTCCGATGCGCGCCTGCTGGCCCGCGGTCACCATGTACCTCACGTGCGCGAGATGTTGGGCGAGGTCGACCTCGACGCTGCCCTTCACCTGGGCGAACGCGTACCCGCGATCGGCGAGTGCATCGATCAGCCCCTCGCGCGCCTGGTCGTAGTTGTCCTCGTTGAAGGGCTGCTTCTCGCGCATCTTTTTCCGACGCACGGCCTTGAGAGCGGCGGCGGCATCATCGATGGAGAGCAACGTGATGCCGTCGAGCGTCACATCGCCGACGAGAACGATCGGCCCCTCGTCGACGACGATGGTGACCTTGACGTGACCTTCGCCGGTCTTCTCGACGCGCCCCGCGCGGGCGTGCGCTTCGTAGAAGCCGTGCGCGCGGTAGATTCGCTCGACGCGGACCAGATCGCGCTCGAGAACATACCGATCGAAGAGCTCGTAGTCGAGGATCACACCCTGCGGCAGCCCCAAAAAGCGAGGGCTCGACGCCGTCGCGATCCTGTCCTCGATGTCCGAGGCTTCGAGCTGGCTCTGCCCCACGATGTCGACGTCGTCGATGGCGTACCGGCCCTTGGGCAAGTGAGCGCATCCGGCCGCGCCGAGCGCAAACGACATTGCCCAGCCGGCGAGCCGCCACGAAATCGTGTAAATTCCCAAGGGCCGCCGTAAGATGGCCCAAATTCGCGCGCTCAACACACTTTGTGTGGTCAAATTCGGCAAGTCCGCTGCACCAGGCGAGGACCTTCATGGCACAATCTAGCAACGAGGACAGACGCGGCGCCCTCAAGACCCTCGTGGTCGGAGGTTCGGCGGTGTTCGTGGCCGGCGCCGCTGTACCCGCGGCAAGGCTGGCGATGGCGCCAGTGCTCTCCGCGACGCACACCGAAGGGCGCTGGATTCGCATCGCGCACCTCGC
>JBBSDY010000559.1:0-3655 GCA_038240245.1 Polyangiales bacterium | reverse complement strand
TAGATGCGCCATCGCAATTTAGGCTAGGGGAAAAAATCGAATGAAGACGACCGTTTCAGTGCTATTGTGTTTGCTGAGCATATGTTGTGTACTCGCCAACGCAGGCGAAGGGGAAGCAGCGGCCACCGTCGAAAGCGGGCGGTTCATCGCGAGCACCGTGGCGCCGCTCGACTCGAAGTTACCGTGCTCGGTGATGCCGTAGTAGCGCAGGGCAACGTCGGCGGCGAGCGCATCGTCTTGCAAGACTTCACGTACCTCGGCCTCGGTCCAGACGAAGAATTTGCCTTCCTCGCCCTCGGAGTCGGCATCTTGTGCCGAGTAAAAGCCGCCACGCGGGCTCTGCATCTCGCGCAGCAAGTAGGTTCCGATGTCGCTCGCGGTCGCCGCGTAGCCCTCGTCGCCGAATGCGCGAAACGCGTCGGAGTAGAGCCTCATGAGCAAGGCGTTGTCGTAGAGCATCTTCTCGAAGTGCGGCACGAGCCACCGCTCGTCGGTGGAGTAGCGATGAAATCCGCCGCCCAGGTGGTCCCAGATCCCGCCGCCGCGCATGCCCGCCAGGGCGAGGCGGACCTTGCTCTTCGCGTCGTCGTCGTTTTCTTCGAAGCCGCGCCGCAAAAGAACGTCGAAGCACATCGTGTTGGGAAATTTGGGGCGGGTTCCGAAGCCTCCGTGCTGCTCGTCGAAACGGCCGAAGAGCTTGTGGCTGGTCTTGGCCAGGAGGTCGGGTCCGAGCTCGGCGGTGCTTGCGGTTTTGCCTTCGATCTCTCCCACGCGCGAAACGGCCTGGGTCATCTCGCCGGCCTGCAGCTCGACATCCGCCCGCTTTTCGCGGTAGGCGCCGGCGATCGCCCGAAGAACCGCCGGAAAGCCCGAGATGCCGTAGCGATCGCTCGGTGGAAAATACGTGCCCGCAAAGAAGGGCTTTTGGTCAGGCGTGAGAAACACGGTGAGCGGCCAGCCGCCCGATCGCCCCATCAGTTGGATGACGAGCTGGTAGATGTGATCGAGATCGGGTCGCTCTTCGCGGTCGACCTTGATCGACACGAAGTCGTCGTTCATCTGCCGGGCGATCGCGTCGTCTTCGAACGACTCTCTTTCCATCACGTGGCACCAGTGGCAAGCCGAATACCCGATGGACAAGAGAATCGGTTTGTCCTCGGCCTTCGCCTTGGCGAGCGCCTCGGCTCCCCAGGGAAACCAGTCGACCGGATTGTGGCCGTGCTGCTGAAGATACGGCGAGGCCTCGCGTGCCAGGCGGTTCGGCATGCCTTCCTTCTGGAGCGGCCAGGCTCCGAACGCAAGCGACCCGTGCTAGAGCGTCTCGAGATAGGCCACGAGATCGGCCTTCTGGCCTGGGTCGAGTGAGGACGCTTGCCCGTGTTTGGAGCCGCCGCAGGTGCTGAAACGGTCGCTCACGGTGGCCGCGCAGCCGTTGTGCATGAATGGCGCGCGCCACACCAGTCCGCGCAAGGAAGGGACCTGGAAAGGTCCACCGGTGCCAACATCGGCGTTGGTGTTGTTCGTCAGCTTGGCGCCCGCATGGCAGGTGGCGCACGCCGTGGCCGGACTGTTGAAGAGCACACGACCGCGTTCGACCGCAGCGGCGTCGAGCGGCGCGTTGCTCTTCCATGCTGCGATGGTGTCGATCCACGCAGCCAGCGCCGTGACGTATTTGTCTTCGAGGTTCGGCCCGGTCATGCGCGCGTTGAAAACGTCGTGCGCAAGCGTGGGGAAGTCCTTCATGTCGCCGCCCCAGTGAAAGGGCTCGGTTCCGGAGATCCCACCGCCAATCGCTTGCGTGCGGCGAGCCCCGAGACCGCTAAAATTCCAAACGTGTCCGTCCTCGTGGCCTTCGGGGTGACACGACGCACAGGCGAGCCCGCCCACCGTGCCGAAGTGGAAGAGCTCGTGCCCGGTGTCCTTGCGGCTCGCCCCTGGAAAGGACACAGGCACGCCGTTGATGATGAGCGCTGCGGGCTCGCGGGTCTGGATGAGCGCGTTGCCGTCCGATCCAGCGGCGACGGCGACGACCTGACCCACCGGAACGAAGCTGGTGACGCTACCTTCCTGTCGAATGCAAGGAAAACCAGCATCCTGGTCGACGGGGCCCGCTACGGGTGGCTCGACGAGAGGCGCCGTTATGCTCTGGACAGGGAACCCTTGGGATGGATCGATGGTCGGGCCGGACGATGCCCCTGAGGTGGATCGGGTACGCGCGGATACGAAGTGCAGCTCGGGATTGGGAGCGTCGGTGAGCGCCATGTCCACGGGCAGCACCGCGTTGATCGGCGTGGACCAGGTGGAACCAGCGGTCTTGATCACGCTGACGGCCGCGCGGACGATGCTTCCGCAGAAGCCTCCATAGCCTCCGGGCTGGTCGATCGGCACGTCGGTATTTTGCTCTTCCTGATGAACCATGATCACGCCGCCGCCGGGGGCAGCGAGGATTCGCCAGGCAACGGCAGCCGAGAAGGACGGATCTCGAGGCTTGGGGCGCCAGGTAGCCGAGATCGATCCGTTGGCTTCGATGACGAGCAGCTCGGCAGAACGAAAGCGACTTACCAGGAGTCGATCGCCCTCGACGACGACATCGCGCAGATCGCGCACGATGTGGCCGTCGGCGCCGGCGAGCCGGATGCTGCGCGTGGCCGCGCCGCCGGCCGCGGGCAACGTCACGAGGTCGCCTCCCGCGCAGGCGATCACCACGGCGTCAGCCTTGGAGTCATAGGCGAGCCCACGCGGGTAGCCGCATACCGCGTCGCGCCGCAGGACGGTTCCCTGGGCGGGATCGATGGTGGCTACCGCGCCGCCGCTGCGTAGAGACACGTGAACGAGTCCCGCGCCGTCCTCGATGAGCCGGCCCGGCTCGTCGCCCGACTGCAAGGGGACGGTCGCCAGCAGAGAAGACGCATCGAGATCGACGATGAGAACTTGATCGTGGTCGGGATCGGCGACGGCGGCCCTGTGTCCTTGCGCGATGACCAGCAAGGTGCCCCCGCTCACCGGGGGCGGCGGAAGCTTGGCGACAACGAGCGGCTCGGAGTAGGTACCCGCGTCGATGAAAGGGCCAGAGATCGAGCTGCCGCCCGTGCCGAAGGAGGTGAATCCGTCGGGAGGAGGAGGCACGTCGTCATGCTGGCTGGGGTGAGCGCCCGCCGCGCATCCGAACAGACAGCACACCAAAAGCACGCACGCGATTCGGATCGAAGCCATGACGTTTCCCCCAATGGCACTCCGAGTTGCATGCCGGGTGCCAGTCCAGGTTGCCATCGCAATATGCCCGAGAGCTCGTCTGTCGACAATGCCCAGATGACGACTGCGGCATCCTCACCACAGTTGGCACACCCGGGTGGCTCCGGCGTGGCACACGTGGCTCAACTTGCGTCAGCCCGATCCGGACTCTTCACAAATGGGGGCTTCGGGCCCCGCGGCCTTGCCCGACTCGAACTCGATGTCACACGGCGTGGGCCGCGTGAACGAGTCGATCAAATCGAGCACCATCGCGTTGGACCAGTCGCGAGCGCCGTCGAAACGTGCCCGGATGACTCCCTTGGGGTCGATGATCCACGTCTCGGGGAAGAGCTGGGTGCCAAACTTGTCGTGGACGACGCTCGACTCGGAATCGATCAAAACCTTGAAGGGAAGGTCTTCGTCG
>JBBSDY010000558.1:0-3658 GCA_038240245.1 Polyangiales bacterium | reverse complement strand
TCGCCGCCGAGGCGCTCCCAAAAATACCGGGCAAGAAGCGCGATGTCGCCCCGGCGCTGGCGCAACGGTGGAAGCTCGATGCGCGCGACAGCGAGTCGGTAGAAGAGGTCGTCGCGAAAGCGACCGGCCTGAATCTCCTTGTCGAGATCGCGCCGCGTTGCCGCCATCACGCGAACGTTGACGCTGATCCACTGGTTTCCACCCACGCGGCGAAACTCGGCTCGCTCGATGGCGCGAAGAAGCTTCGGCTGCAGCGAGATGTCGAGATCGCCGATCTCATCGATGAGCAAGGTGCCGCCGTCGGCGTGCTGAAACAGACCCTTGTTGGTGGCGATGGCCCCCGTGAACGCACCGCGATCGTGGCCGAAGAGGGTGGCCTCCAGGAGATTGGGCGGAACCGCAGTGCAATCGAACACCACGAACGGGCCGTTGGCGCGCGCGCTTCGCTCGTGAAGCGACTCGGCGAGCAGCTCCTTGCCCGTTCCCGTTTCGCCCTCGATGACCAGCGGCACGTCGGACGCGGCGAGCTTCTCGCACAAAGGATAGAGACGGCGCATCTCGGGGCTGGAGCCGATGACCCGACCAAACGAGCCGATCGCTGGCACCGACACCGCCACGGCAGCCAGACGCGTCACCCGGATGGTCGATTCGCCGAGCTTCACCAGCTCGCCGTTGCCGTGCACGAAGGCATCCATCAGCCGCACGCCGTTGATCGAGGTGCCGTTGGTCGAGCCGAGATCGGTCACCCGAAGCTCTTCACCCACGAGATCGAGCGCCATGTGGCGGCGCGAGACCTTGGGATCGGTCAGACGCATCTGGCAGATGGGGCTCTTGCCGATGTAGGCGCGCGACGGCTGCGATCCGTCGAGCGTCACCGATTGACCGACATCTTTGCCTTCGACGACCTCGAGAACGAACGAGGGCAGCGACTCGGGCGGAAGCTGCCGCACGGGCGCCATGATCGTCGAGAGATCGTCGGACAATTTGCCTCCGGAACCGGTCACTCTTGCTTGATTAGCATACCTCTGGCGGCGCTCATAAGGGGCGACGCGCTGCGAGGGATCGGGGCGATCGGAACCTAGAAATGAAATCCCACGACGGCGCCCGCCGTCGCGGTGAGGCCGAGGCTCGATGCGTCGCTGCCCAATGCAGCGACCGCGGGGACATCGGTCGCTGTTAGCGCCACACCCGAACGCCCCAGTCGCACCAGCTCGAAGTTGATCATCGCTCCCACCGAAAAAACGTTGCTCGCGTAGTAGTCGAAGCCGCCGCCGAGACGAACGTCGAACCCGGCAACCGCCACAGCCCTGTCGTTGCCCAGCACATTGTCCTGCGAGTGCCCCACCCTGGCGTATCCGCCTCCGATGAAGCCGTAGGGCTCGAGCTTGCCGAGCGGGATGTGCCAACCGACGTCGAGATTGAGCGTCCACAGATCCCAATCGTTCGCGTGCGCAAGGCGAAAGCTCGGGCCCACGGTGAAATAGAGAAGCCGCATGCCCGTGGCCACTCCGAAGAAGGGGACGACCCCCGAGCTTTTCGAGCCATCGGGCAGCAACGATCCGCTCTGGTGAAGCGTCGTGAGGCCGGCAAGCTCGAGCCCCCCCTCGAGCTGAAAATACACGAACTCGAGTCCCCGACCCGAGTCCTGATCTTGTGACTGCTCGAGCTGCAGCTGGGTCACGCCCGGCTGGGAGGGAGGCGGCGGGGTCGGACCGCTGCCGGGCGCGGGAGGAGCGAGCCCGCCCGATTGCATCGGCGGGGGAGGCGTGAGCTGTGCCGACGCTGAAGTCGCCCATCCAACACCGGATATCACCGCCAGGTGGCCCACGAGGACCGTTCGCCATCGCATCGTCGATCTCTTTTCTAAATCGGACCGACTCGATTTCGTCCGGCTTGTTTGGCTGTGTACATCGACACGTCCGCTCGCTTGTAGAGGTCGTCGGCAGAATCTTCACCGCCCTGCCAAAGCGCAACTCCCAGACTGATCGTCGTCGGTATGACGTTTTTCTCGAAACGAAACGTGCTGGCCTGAACGACCATGCGCACCTTCTCGGCTACCTCGCGCGCCCCGCGAGCGCCGACCTCGGGCGTCAGGACCGCGAACTCTTCGCCTCCTACGCGAGCGAAGATGTCCTCTCGCCTGAGCTTGGACCGCACGACGAGGGCGAGCTCCCTCAAGATGGCATCGCCGGCGAGATGTCCGAAGCTGTCGTTTTTCAGCTTGAAGTGATCGATGTCGAACAAAATGAGGCCGAGCTCGCGACCATAGCGCTTGCTGCGCGAGACCTCACGCTCCAGCGTCTCGTGGAAATATCTCTTGTTGTAGATTTGCGTGAGCCCATCGAACGTCATCATTCGATAGATCTCCGCGTGGTACGAGGCCTCGATGTTGCTTCCGGTCATGAACTTGAGGATGGTGTGGCCCACCTTGATCTGATCGCCGTCTTGCAGAGAATGCTCGGAGATCTGCGCGTCATTGACATAGGTGCCGTTCGTCGAGCCGAGATCTTTGACGAGATACCCTTTGCCCGACCACCAGATCGCGGCGTGCTTGCGGCTGACCGATTCCTGATCGATGGGGATGTGGCACTTCGTGGAGCGTCCAGCCTCGACCGGCAGATCGCCCAGCGGGATCCGCTTGCCTAGCTCTTCGCCGTAGATGACCACCAGGTACGCGGCGTGGTCGGTGAGGTCAGCGCTCGCCGCGAGCTTGCGCTCGGTGACGATGGTTCGCTCCGAGCCCTCTCTTCCGTCGCCCGTCGACACCCGCGTATCGTAACCCAGCCGCCTTTTGGCGTGAAACCTTTGGGAAAGGACTGGGATTTGACGGCCATCGGTAGACTGCCATCCAAGTTGACATATAACGTTCTTTTGTCGTATTCTAGGCTCGTGTTGGTTGGCCCTTCAGCGCCATCTAAGTTGGCAGTCGGCGCGTGGCGCTTTGGGTCGTATGAGTCGGCCGGCGCGGGGGTTACGAGCGAAGTCTGGAAGGCACGCGATCGACTCACCGGCGCGTGGGTGGCGCTCAAGATCGCTCGAGGCGAAGAAGGAGCGGCGATCCTCGCGCTCGAAGCCGAGCGACTGGCGTGCGCGGCCTCGCCATTTCTCCCCGAGCTGGTCGATGTCGGACGAACACCGGCCGCTCTGTCCGTCGGCGACGCGCCGCTCTCGTCGCGTGCGTACCTGGCAATGAGCTGGATGCCCGGGCGCGCGCTCGGCACCGTGGACGTGGCCAACGACGACGAGCGACGCGCCGTCGCCCTCGCCGTCGCGCGCGACGTGGGAGACGCGCTCGCCCACCTCCACGCGGCAGGAGTTGCTCACGGCGATGTGAAACCGTCGAACATCCAGTTGTTTCAGCGACCCATCGGCGGGGATGCTGGCACCCAGTCGTGGCACGCGAACCTCGTCGATCTGGGTCTCGCCTCGGACGCTGGCTCTCGAGACCCGACGGGAGGGACGCCGCGCTACATGCCACCCGAGATCTGGACTGGCTCGTCGGGCGGTGATGGGCGGGCGCGGGATCGCTTCGCGCTCGGCCTGGTCCTCGCCGAAATCGGCGTGCCTACGCTCCGAAAGGCGCGCGATCTGGCCAGCGACGCGCGCGCTGCCACCCTGCTCCCGCCCTTCGACGCGTGGTGCAGAGCGCTTCTTTCGC
>JBBSDY010000557.1:0-3659 GCA_038240245.1 Polyangiales bacterium | reverse complement strand
TTCCACGGGAAGCGGGGGTGATGGCATCGACACCACCACCGGGGGCGCAGGTTCGGCCATCGGCCTGGGCGGTGATCTCGGAATTTCGAGCGACGGCGGCGTCACCGAAGAGCCGCAGACGTGCGAGGAGGCCGCCAACTCGCGCAGCTACGTCGGTTGCGAGTTCTGGCCGACGATCACCGCCAACCCGGTGTGGACCGAGTTCGATCCCGCGGTCATCGTCGCCAATGGCGGCACCCAGGACGCCAACCTGGTCGTCGACGGACCGGCGAGCTTCCATCAAGAGGTGGTGGTCAAGCCAGGTGCCCTGCAAACCATCTTGCTCAAGTGGGTTCTTCCCCTGAAGGGCCCCGAGTTCGACGTGCCGGCGACCAGCAACGGAAGGCTCACCGCGTCGACCCGATTGGACAGGGGTGCGTACAAGTTGACGAGCAGCGTGCCGGTGACCGCGTGGCAGTTCAATCCCCTGCAGTACACCAAACCGGGCAGCGCCTGTCCGCGGGTTCCCGGGCTGACCGAATGCAAATCAGCCAGCGTCGATGCCTCGATCCTGCTTCCGACGACAGCGATGACCGGCAACTACCGCGTCTTTACTTACTCGGGAACGAACGAGGGGCCCATGTGGGGCTCGGTGCCGGGCGGCATTGCCATCACCGCCACCAAGGATGGAACGAACGTGAAGATCGAGCTCGCCAAGAAATGCGGCTACGAGATTCACGATGTGCCGACCCCGGGCGGCTGCGTCGCCGCGGGCACCGGTGTCGAAGCCAAGAACGGTGGCGATCTCTACACCTTCACCATGAACGCAGGTGACGTCGTCGAGCTCGCGGCGACCTGGGCAGCGGAGCAACAGCTGAGAAACGGGGACCTGAGCGGCTCCATCGTCAATGCCACCGCGCCGGTTCAGGTCATCTCGTTCAACGCCATCGCGCAGATGCCCAACGCCAGCGTGGCCAATGCCGACCACATGGAGGAGACGATCCTTCCGGGCGAAGTCATCGGAAAGAAGTACATCGTGGTGCCGCCCACGACGCCCAACGGAAATGCGGTCGGCCACGTGGTACGAATCTATGGCAACGTCGATGGGACCACCCTCAAGTACCCCGAGGGCATGCCGCCGGGCGCACCTTCGACGATCAATGCGGGTGAGATGGTCCAGCTACCCCACGCCATCTCGCCGGCAGACCAGTGCAGCACGGTGGCCGATCACTGCATGACCAGCATGCCCTTCATCGTCGAGGGCGATAAGCCGTTTGCCGTGCTGTCCTTCATGGTGGGCGGCACATTGCAAATGCCGGGCACCGACGCCGCAACGTCGCGGGGTGATCCTGCGATGTCGATGATGGTAACCCCCGAGCAATTCCGGCAGAACTACACGTTCCTCGCTCCGGCCGACTACCACGAAAACTTCGCCGACGTGCTGATCCCGCAAGGCGCTGCGGTCACGCTCGACGGCAAGACCTTGACCGACGCTCCCACCAGGATTGGCGGCAGCGAGTGGGGCTTCGTTCGTAGCAAGCTCAGCGGCGACAACGGCGGCGTGCACAAAATCTCGACGACCGACGCGCGCGGGCTAGGTCTTCAGGTCGAAGGCTTTGGTTTTGCGACGTCTTACTACTACCCTGGCGGCCTGAATCTCAAGCACATCTCCGATCCGCCCATCGTCGACATCAAGTAGCGGCCACGAAGCTACGTACCGGTCGCGGCGCCGCCACGGTGGTATCCTGCCGCGATGGGCGAAGGGCGGTGGCGATCCAACCTGGCCTGGCCGCTGTTGGCCTCGGTTGCCTTGCCGAGCTGCGCGGGCTCACTGGCCGACAAGGTTTGCACGCTCGTGGGATGCTCGAGCGGCGCCGGAATCGACGCCACGCTCGACGTCACCTACGCCGACTTGCGTCTCGCGTCGATCACGGTCTGTCGCAACGACACTTGCGTGAGCGGCATTTTGACCCCGCCCACGAGCCAGCCCATGGATCACGAGGGCGTCAACGCAGTCATCACGAGCACCAGCGTCCAGGAGCACGTGACGCACGCCACCCTCTCGAGCGACGGGAGCTCGTGGCGAATCCATCTGGATTGGCGAGAGGGCACGACGGACACACTGAAGGACGGCGATACCTACCGCCTGACGCTCACCAGCACCCAAGGGCGCTCGCTCGGCATGCTCACCGGCCACGCGAGCTACCACGATTTTCAACCGAACGGTCCGGATTGCGACCCCACGTGCCGGTCTGCCGCTGTCAAGCTTTGAGCGACGGGGCGCCGGTGCCGATTTAGGAATACCGCACCACGACCGTTCTCTCCTTGCGGCGAGGTTCGCCGGTTGGAGAGTCTGGCAAAGTGATCGTGAAGGCGTTTGCGTACATTGGATGCTTGCTGCTCGCTCTGGCGGCAAGTGGGTGCAAAGAAGCGGAGCGTCGGGCCGAGGCTGCGCCCGCTCCGGTCGTCGTGCCGGCACCTGCTCCCGTACCCCCCTCGGCCGCCGAGATCATTCTCACCCGGACGACCCTTGCCGACGCGCTCTCTTTTGCGAAACCGCTGATGGTCGATGTTCCCGACGAAGCCAGTCAGGGAACGGTCTTGCTCGGACTCTGGGCGCGAGAGCACCTGACTTGGTCCGACGTGAAGGCGCGCCGCGACGAGACGACGATCGCGCGCGCCAGAAAAGATCCCTACTCCGAGCGGGGCAAGCGCATGTGCCAGTCGGGCAAGATCATCCAGATCGCCAGCGAGCCCGCGGGCCACGGTCACGAATATCGCGGCATCGTCATGAACGGCTTCGACGAGCACATCTCGTTCGTCGCCGTGGGCAGCGCGAAAGGGCTCGTCCGTCGCAGCCAGGCTCAATTCTGCGGCATCGTCACCGGCGTTCTCAATTTCAAGAATCGCGGCGGCGGCACCACGCACTCGGTCGAGATGGTGGGAATGTTCGATTTGCCGGGCAACCGCGGCTAACGTCGGCCGCGCGCCACCGCGGTTCGAGGCGCCCCAAGCGCGCGCAGCGCGCGGCACAGCGTCTCGTCACGACAGGGACCCAGATGCCCATGGTGGCCGGGCCACGGCACTTCGGCGATGCGTTCGCGATCGCGCACGTCGGGACCACGCCAGGTGGCCATCGAGTGAGACAACATCGCCTCGCGCTCGGTCGCGACCTTGGGCCCAAGATAGAGTCCCGGGAGCAAACCCACGCGTTGAACCGCCGTGCCATCGGGCAGCGCGTACACCAAGGTGGTCAGCCTGAGCACGCCACTCTGCGCGTCGTCGTCGAGGTACTCTTGCGCGCAGCCCTTTCCGTAGGTGCGCGTCCCGGCAACCACACCTCGACGGTAGCTGGACAGAGCGCCGGCAATCATTTCTGCCGCGCTCGCGGTGTCGCCGTCGACCAGCGCTGCCACCGGGCCTTGCCAGCGATCGGTCTCCGGCGGCTCGGGGGCGCGCTCGGTCTCGATCGTACCGTCGCGGCGCCGCATGGGAAAGAGGCGCACCCCCGGCATGAAGATACCGAGCGCGGCGTTCGCGCCGTCGGTCGAGCCGCCGCCGTTTCCACGGAGATCGAGGACGATGCCCATCGGCATTTTCGCCGAACGAGCCCGCGCGATGGTGACCGCCAGCAGATCGCCGAGATCGTCGGGCACGTCGCCGATTTCGACAACGAGGGC
>JBBSDY010000556.1:0-3662 GCA_038240245.1 Polyangiales bacterium | reverse complement strand
CTGTCGAGGGACGGGCCCTGGCAGTCGTAGTCCGCGAGACAGGTCGGCCCACCATCGGCGGTGCTCGCATCGCTGTTCGCCGCTCCAGCGGCGCCGCTTGCGTCGGGCGATGGCGTGCCTGCGTCGGTCGATGGGGCGCTGTTCTTCAGGCCATTGGTGTCGAGGATGAAGCTGCACGCCGAGACCCCGGCGGCCGAAACGACGCAAGCCAAGACGAACGATCGCATGAGGGATCCTCTTCGCAATAACCGAGCCGCCCGCACCATCAGCCTCCGCACGCGGTGGGACAGTTGGTGAGCGTGCAACCGAAAAGCGTGGTGGCCAGCGTTCCGCCGCGAGCGCGGAACGTCTCGGCGCAGACGGCCTGGGCAATCGTTGGATTGGCGGCCTTCTTGGCGTTTCGCTGGCACTGCTGGAAATCGACGAACGCGATGTTGCACGCGCCGTCGTGCGCACACGCGCCGTATTCGGTGCAGCAGCTCGTGCCGAGGCACATGGAGCACGCGTCGTGGTCGGGGAAATTGCAGGTGGGCGCGTCGATCGCCGCATCGGCGATGGGCTCACCCGACGAGCCCCCGGTGCCCGGGCTCGCTCCGGCGGCGCCGCCCTTGTGGAGATCGTTGGTGTCGAGCACGAACGAGCAGCTCATGATGAGCATCGCTGCGCCCGGGCCCAGCATCGAGCTGCCGGCCAGGCGCCAGCTCAGAAGTGCCACGTCGCTTGCACCTTTCCGCCGCCCGGCTCGAATCCGGCGTCGAGCAACGGACGAGCCGATGCGGCGTCGGAAGTGGGGGGCTTCGCGGTGAAGAAAAGCACGCCGCCGACACCGACGCTGACGACGGCCGCGCCACTGAGGATGGTGCTGACCAGCGCCATCGTTTTGATCGAGCTGATCTGGTCGTCGGAACAGGGCCGGCACGACGACGCGCCCTTGTCGGCCTTGTCGAACTTGTTCTTGGCCACGATGCCGGTGATGATCGCGCTGAGCGCGAGCGCGCCTCCCGCGCCGAGCGCGATGTAGGCCGGCGTGCGGTTCGGTCCGCGGGTGGGCTTCGGCGCCTCGACGAACGGTGGAACCGAAGACGATACCGGTGGCGCGGCGCTCTGAACGGGCGCCGCGCTCGCGCTGGCCACGGGCGGCGGGGTGGTTTCCCCCGACTCGATTCGCTTCTTCAGGTTGGCGATGCGGGTCTCTTGGGTGGTGCGATCCGGGCTTTTGGGATCTTCGGCGAGGTACTTGGTAAGAGCGTCGACGGCCTCTTTGAGCTTGCCCATTCGCTCGTAGACGTTGGCGATGTTGAGGAGCAGGGCGGGCCGCTTGGAGAGCGAGTACGCAGCCTGAAACTCGCGCAGGGCGTTGTCGTTGTCGCTCTGCTGCAAGTAGGCCGCCCCTGATTCGAAGTGTCGGCGGGCGTTTTCGTCGTCGCTTTGCGCACCGAGCGGTGCCACCTGACTGAGAAGCGCCGCACACAGTCCCACTGCCAACGTTGCTTTACACCGCGACAGCCTTCGATCCGCTCCCGTCATCTCGACCCTTCCTCAGCAGCGTGCCCAAGCCCGCACGCCGGCCCAGTATACAGGGAAAAGCACCCGCCGTGCCGGACCTGTGCTAGTTGCAGCCCCGCTGTCATGCCGCGGCGGAACGACCTTCACAGAATCCTGATCATTGGTTCGGGGCCCATCGTCATTGGGCAAGCCTGCGAGTTCGACTACTCCGGAACACAGGGCGCCAAGGCGCTGGTGGCCGCCGGTTACGATGTCATTCTGGTCAACTCGAATCCGGCCACGATCATGACCGATCCCGAGCTGGCCGGACGGACCTACGTCGAGCCGCTCACGCCCGAGACGCTCGCCCGGATCCTGGCTCGCGAGAAGCCCGATGCCGTGCTTCCCACCCTGGGAGGCCAGACGGCTCTCAACCTCGCCCTCGCCCTCGACGCCGACGGCACGCTCGCCAAGCTGGGGATCGAGCTCATCGGGGCTTCGCCCGCCGCCATCCGCAAGGCCGAGGATCGCCTCCTCTTCAAGGACGCGATGACCAAGATCGGGCTCTCGAGCCCGCTCTCGGGGTACGCGCACACCGTCGAGGAGGCGCGCAACGTCGTGAAGGAGACGGGATATCCCGCCATCTTGCGGCCCAGCTTCACGCTGGGCGGCAGCGGCGGTGACATCGTCTGGACCGAAGCCGAGCTCGTGCCCAAGGTGAGCTGGGCGCTCGATCAGAGCCCGACCAGCGAGGTGCTCGTCGAAGAGAGCGTGCTCGGCTGGAAAGAGTACGAGCTCGAGGTCATCCGCGATCGCGCCGACAACTTCATCGTCATCTGCTCGATCGAGAATATCGATCCCATGGGTGTGCACACCGGCGACTCGATCACGGTCGCGCCGTCGATGACCCTCACCGACCGCGAGTTCCAGCGGCTCCGTGACGCCGCCAAGGCGGTGATGATCGAGATCGGCGTGGAGACCGGCGGCTCCAACGTCCAGTTCGCGGTCAACCCCAAGGACGGGCGGTTCGTGGTGATCGAGATGAACCCCCGCGTCTCGCGCTCGAGCGCCCTCGCCTCGAAGGCAACGGGCTATCCCATCGCCAAGATCGCGGCCAAGCTCGCCGTCGGCTACCGCCTCGACGAGCTGCAGAACGACATCACCAAGACGAGCGCCGCCTTCGAGCCGACCATCGACTACGTCGTCGTGAAGTGGCCGCGCTTCGCCTTCGAGAAGTTTCCCGGCGCCGAGAGCCGGCTGGGCACGCAGATGAAGAGCGTCGGCGAGGTCATGGCCATCGGACGCACGTTCCCCGAAGCCCTGCAAAAGGCGGCGCGGTCGCTGGAGACGGGTCGCGACGGGATGGCGAGCCTTTACGACAAGGTCGACTACGTGGCGCTCGCCGCGGCGCCGCTCGTGTCGCGCGACATGGCCATGGATGCTCCTCCCGAGCCCCTGGCCAAGACGATGGGTATCGTGCGCAGCCCGGCCGAGCTGCGCGAGGCGCTGGCCAAGCTGGTGGCGATCCCCACGCCCGATCGGCTGTTTTACGTCGCCGATGCGATGCGCGCGCCGGTGAGGATGTCCGACGACGAGCTCTACCGGCTGACGGCCATCGATCCCTGGTTTTTGGCGCAAATTCGGCGCATCGTGCGCGCCGAGGCCGAGCTCGATCTTTCTCCGGCGACACTACGCGAGGCCAAGCGCCTCGGCTTCAGCGACACGCAGATTGCCTCGCGCCTCGGCAAGGACGCCGCCGCCGTGCGCCAGGCGCGCAACGAGCACGGGATCAAGCCCGTCTACCGCCGGGTCGACACCTGCGCTGCCGAGTTCGTCGCCCACACGCCGTACCTGTACTCGACGTACGAAACCGAGAGCGAGAGCGCGCCGACCGATCGCCGCAAGGTGATCATCCTGGGAGGCGGGCCCAACCGCATCGGGCAAGGCATCGAGTTCGACTACTGCTGCGTGCACGCCGTCATGGCGCTGCGCGAGCTCGGGTTCGAGACCGTGATGGTCAACTGCAACCCCGAGACGGTCTCCACCGACTACGACACTTCCGATCGCCTTTACTTCGAGCCCCTCACGTTCGAGGACACTTTTGCGATTTGCGAGGAGGAGCGAACGAAGGGCACGCTCGAGGGCGTCATCGTGCAGTTTGGCGGGCAGACGCCGCT
>JBBSDY010000555.1:0-3675 GCA_038240245.1 Polyangiales bacterium | reverse complement strand
GCACGATCGGCATCGCGCCCAAGGCCATCGAGCTCGACCTCGACGTGCCCTTCGTGTTTCGGCTTTTAAAGAGCAAAGCCATCGACGTCATCGACCGAGAGGTTCGCACCTGGCTCGACAAGGCCAAGCGCGGCGAGCTCAAGGCTCCGGTCAAGAGCTGACGGCACAACCATCGCCTTTCAGAGGCGATCGGCCCGCTTGCGCTTTTTCAGCTCGTCGATCACGCTGCGCACGTCCTGCGCTCGTTCCCGGGGGATGATCAGCAAAGCGTCGTCCGTCAACACGACCGCCAGGTTGTCGACGCCGACCAGGGCGACCACGCGGTCCCCGGCGCCGGCGCCCAGATCGGTGACCAGGTTGCCATGCGCGTCGACGACGATGGCGCTTGCGGGGGCGGCATTGCCGTCGGCGTCCTTGTCGGCGAGCTCCCAGGCGCTTTGCCAGCCTCCGACGTCGCTCCATCCGAAGCTGCCGGCCACGACGGTCACCTGCTCGGCCTTTTCCATCACCGCGTAGTCGATGCTGATCGACGGAAGAGAGGGGAACGTGCTCTCGACCTCGGCGGCCTCCTGTCCGAGCGCGGCCGCGCGCTCGATGCGGGCCAGACCCGCGGCGAGCTCGGGCGCGTGCGTGCGAAGCAAGCCCATCATCGAGCTTGCTCGAAAAAAGAACATGCCGCTGTTCCAGAGGTGCCGACCCGAGGCGAGGAACGTCTCGGCCCGCGCGAGATCCGGCTTCTCGATGAACCTCTGCACCGCGAACGCGCCTTCGCCCGAAGGCTCGCCTTTTTCGATGTACCCAAGACCAGTGTCCGGGCGGGTGGGGGTGATTCCGATGGTGGCGACCGCGGAGGACTGGGCCGCGCTGGCAGCGCGCAGCAGGGTCGCGCGAAAACCGTCCTCGTCGGCGATGAAATGGTCGCTGGGCAGCACCATGATCACCGCCTCGGGATCCCGCCGAAGAAGGGTGGCTGCAGCCCACCCGATGCACGGGGCCGTGTTGCGGGGCGCCGGCTCGGCCAGGAAATTGGCCTCCGGCAGGTCGGGCAGCGCGGCACGCATGGCGCCCGTCAGGTGCCTGGCGGTGACCACCACGACCCTCTCCGGGGGGCAGATGGGCAGGATTCGCCGAACGCTGGCGGCGATGAGGGGCTCGCCCGAGCGCCCAGCGAGGGGCAGGAGCTGCTTGGGGCGCGCGCTGCGGGAGGCTGGCCAGAACCGGGTGCCGGCGCCGCCGGCCATGATGACGGCGTAGAGATGGGGCATGTCGAGGGGCTGGACTCTACCCGCAGGCTCGATGCGCGGCCAACCTTGACCTCGCACCGGGGGTTGCCTAGATTTCCGGGGCCCTAGACCCCACCTTTGGGTTGCCGGGCGCGGCGGTCCGCATCGGGTCGCCGCGGAGATCTCTCTATCATGTTGATGGCCTACGCAAGCATCGCCGCATTCTTCCTTGTGGCCGCCGGGTTCATGATCGGCTCGCTCCTCCTCGGAAAGCTCATCCGCCCGAATCATCCCTACGCCGAGAAGCTCGAAACCTACGAGTGCGGCGAGGCGCCGGTGGGGCAGGCCTGGTTCAACTTCAACCCCCGCTTTTACATCGTGGCGCTCATCTACATCGTGTTCGACGTCGAGATCGCCTTCATCTATCCCATCGCGGCGGTGTTCCGCCGCTGGGTCGACCAGGGCCGCGGCGTCTTCGCGCTGCTCGAAGTGCTAGCCTTCGTGGTCATCCTGATGCTCGGCCTCGTGTACGTCTGGGTCAAGGGTGATCTCGAGTGGATCCGCTCCATCAAGGGCGATCCGCGCGGGGTGCAGAACGTAGTTACCAAGACATCTCCGGCGCTTCCGCCCCCGCTCCAGCTTCCCGCGGTGGCCGTGGTCGCTCAACCCATCGCGCAAGAAGGCTGATCATGGCCACCAATCCCACCACCGGCGTCGACGAGCGTTACAACGACGACGGCGGCAGCGTCATCAACACCCGCGTCGATCAGATGGTCAATTGGCTGCTCAACTGGGGCCGGGCCAACAGTGTGTGGTACCTGCTCTTCGGTCTCGCCTGCTGCGCGATCGAGCTCATGCAGACCGGCGGCCCGCGCGCCGATCTCGAGCGGTTCGGATCGGCTCCGCGCCCCAGCCCTCGCTCGAGCGATCTCATCATCGTGGCCGGAACGCTCACCTACAAGATGGCCCTGCGGGTCAAGCGCCTCTTCGATCAGATGTCCGAGCCGCGCTACGTCATCTCGATGGGTAGCTGCTCCAACTGCGGTGGGCTGTTTCAGTACGCGTACTCGGTGTGCAAGGGCGTCGATCAGATCATCCCCGTCGATGTCTACGTGCCCGGCTGTCCTCCGCGGCCCGAGGCCCTGCTCGAGGGTCTGCTCAAGATTCAAGAGAAGATCAAAGGCGAGAAATACCTGCAGACGCGCTACGGGGTGGCCAGCTAGATGCAACCCAAAGAGATTTTCGACGTGCTCGCGGCCGAGCTCGGTGCCGACAAGATCTTCGATTTCCACGCCGATCCCAAGCGTGACAAGGACCCGTGGTTTCAGATCAAGCCTTACGAGATCGAGGCCATCGCCGAGCTGTTGAAGACCGATGCTCGCTTCTCGATCGACACGCTCGAGTGCTTGACCGGCGTCGACTATCCGGAGCAGAGCCACATCGTCGTCGTCTACCATCTATTTAGCTATTCGCTGCGCCATCGCATCGTCATGAAGGCGTTCTTGCCCCGCGAAGATCCGGCCATCCCCACGCTCGTCAACGTGTGGTCGGTGGCCAACTGGCAAGAGCGCGAGTGCTACGATCTGCTGGGCGTTCTTTTCGAAGGGCACCCCGACCTGCGTCGTCTGCTCCTGCCCGACGACTGGGAAGGCTATCCGCTGCGCAAGGACTTTGCCGAGAAGGACGAGTACCACGGCATCCCCACCACGCGCCCCAATCCTCTCGAGCTGTTTCAAATCGGCAAGGCGCCGGCGAAGGCGTAAAGGAGCAACCGTCGTGACCGACATGGTCTTCACCAACGAGATGGACGAGGAGATGCTCCTCAACATGGGGCCGCACCATCCGTCCACCCACGGTGTTTTGCGCTTCATCGTTCATACCGACGGCGAGATCATTCGCAAGGCGGTGCCCGACGTCGGCTACCTGCACCGATCGATCGAAAAGATCGGCGAGCGCTGCACGTACCCGGGCTACATGCCCTACACCGATCGCGTCGACTACCTCGCGGCCATGTTCGCCAACGAGGTGTGGGCGATGGCCTGCGAGAAGCTGATGGACATCCAGGTGCCGCCGCGCGCGCAGTACCTGCGCATCATCTCGTGCGAGCTCAATCGCATTGCCAGCCATTTCGGGATCTCGCTGGCGACGACGGCGATGGACGTGGGAGCGGTCACGCCGTTTCCGTATGCCCTGCGCGAGCGCGAGTACATCAACGACTTCATCGAAGAGCTCTGCGGCGCCCGTCTCACCTACAATTACCATCGCATCGGTGGCGTGTCGTTCGACATGCCCAAAGGGTGGGACGACAAGGTGCTCAAGTGGCTCGATCACTTCGAGCCCATCATCGACGAGTGGGACCGGCTCATCACGCACAACGTCATCTTCGTGAAGCGGCTAGCCAACGTCGCCATCATCACCGCCGAAGAAGCGGTCGACTGGGGCATCGTCGGTC
>JBBSDY010000554.1:0-3677 GCA_038240245.1 Polyangiales bacterium | reverse complement strand
CGATTCGCCTCGCAATAGTTATTTGTTCGGCGCGCGTTCAACGACGGGCGGAAATGTCGCTCGATGCGAAGAACTGCTTTAGCAAGGGAGCGATAACCTTCGCCGCGACGTCATGCGTCTGGCCTTCGAGCGTGCGGTACTGCGCGTTGGACAGAGCGGCCGCAAGCGCCCGCGTGCCGTTGTGCATCCACGTTGGGCTCTTTCCGCCGTCGATGGCGAGCGTGGGGATCGTCACATGGGCCCAGCGCGCTGCAGAAAGTGGCTCGCCACTCTGGAGCCCGTGGACGATGGCCCCGTCGTGACAAAGCGTGTGCGCGACCGCCGTGATCTTTGCCCAGACGGGGAGCCATCTCATCAGGGCGATGGCGAACGCCGGGACGCCGACACACCTGAGGAAAACCTTCACGGCATCGCCGCGGCGATCTTCGGCAAGCAGGGCCGCGATCTGCGTCCAGTCGTTCTCGGTCGATGGGCGGCTGCCATCGACGATCAGCGGCGGTTCGTAGAGCGCAAGCTTCTTGATAGGCAGCCCGTGGGCGGCCGCCCTCAGCGCCAGCACCGCGCCCGAAGAATGGCCGAAGACAAAGGCCGAGCCGCCCGCCTCGTTGATCAACGCCTCGAGATCCTCGATCTCGCGCGTGACGTCATACGGCACGTTCTCGCCGCTGCCGCCGCGACCACGGCGGTCGTAGGTGAGCACCGTGTGCTGGTCGGCCAGCAGCGGAGCCAGCTTCACCGAGGGCCCGAGCGCACGGGAGCACAGCGCGCCGACGACCAGGATGACCGGCGGTCCCCTCCCCGCCCGATCATAGGCAATGATGGTCCCGTCCCTGGAAACGACTTGACCCGAGCGCGTCGCGGGCAAGATAGTCGGCGGCGCGTTCATGACCGTAAGACAATTGGGATTGTCGAAAGGATACGGCCACCATCCCAAAACCCTATTTGTGTCGCGGTCGACGCCACTCGCTATCCTTTGTCGGTCGTGCCGTGTCTTTCCATCATGACCACGGAAGAGCATGAAGGGCTGGGCGGCGCCGTCAAGGCGTCTTGGCGTCGCTTTCTCGACACTTACGAACCGCTCCGCCCCGATCTCTACCGCTACTGTCGCCATCTGACGCGCAGCCCATGGGACGCCGAGGACATGGCGCAAGAGACCATGGCGCGGGCGTTCGTGACCCTGGCCATCATGACCGAGCCGCCGAGCAACCCTCGGGCGTGGCTGTTTCGCGTGGCCTCCAACCTGTGGATCAACCGAACGCGGCAAACCCGAGAGCTCCCCGCAGCGTTCGGAGCCCACGTGCCGGAGCCCGCGACAGGCGCCGAGCCTCGCGCGATTCGCGAGGCCGCGGGCACATTGATGGCCCAGCTCTCGCCGCAAGAACGAGCAGCCGTCGCGAGCTCGACGTCCCGTTTTGCACCCACGGGTATCAGGTCCAAGAGTGGATGGAATGATCGAACACGTCCGGACATGACGGGAGTGGCCGAGCTCCTCGTTCAGGTGTAAACAGAGTCGGATGAGGGGCGTTCGCGGGCGGGGAGACATACACGCTGTGTGTATCATCGCGATGATGGTGGGCGACGTGGCGTGCGGAAGCCACTCCGCAAGGCCGTCTGAACTGATGGCCTACGATGATGGCGTCCCACCCGCGTCACGAGACAGTGGCATGGCAGTGGTCACTGCCGACGGCGGCGCCTCGTTTTGCTCCGCTGATGCGACGCGCCTGTACGTGATGGACACGGCGGGCGTCTTGTACAGCTTCGATCCCACGCTGCTCACGGCGCGGACTGCTTTTCGAAAGATTGGCACGATGAACTGCTCGTGGGCGGGGGCTGGGTCGATGGCCATCGACCGCAATGCCGTTGCTTGGGTCACCGACCGGGCGGGCATGCTCTTCAAGGTGAGCACCGCGGACGCCCGCTGCGAAAGTACGCCATTTCGTCAACAGCATGCCTTCACCAAGGTCGGTATGGGCTTCGCGGGTGATATCGAGCGAGGCACGGAAACTCTTTACGTCGTCGACAACTCCGACGGGGGGAGCTTCGGATCCGGCATGGGCCTTGCCAGCATCGATCTCGCGTCGTTCCAGCTAACGCCCATCGCGAATTTTAGCGCTCCATTTTTTGGCTTCGGCGCTGAATTGACCGGCGCGGGCGACGGGCGACTTTTCGGCTTCTTTCCGGCCAATGGATCGCTGGCGCAGATCGACCCGAGCAACGGCCAGATCGGGGTGAGCAATGACGTCGCGCTTTATTTCCCGACGTCAGGGTCGGGCGAATACGATTTTGCCGTTTCGTTTTGGGGCGGAGTGTTCTTCTTCTACACCGCCAATACGCAGAGCCCCGCCGGCCCGACGACCGACGTGACGGTCTTCGACCCCGCCACCGGCGAGACGAGGCTCGTCGCATCTCAAATCGGTTTTAACATTACGGGCGCGGGATCGTCGACCTGCGTGCCGAGGTCCGCGGCTCTCGATCAGGTTCTCGGGGGAAGCACGCTGATCGGTAGGGTTTCCAGTTTGGACGCGGGTGCCGGTGCCGAGCGGGATTCGAGCGGTAGCGACGAGTCACCGTAACGGCGCGTCGTTGCAAAGCGCGGGTGCGTCTGGGCTCAGCTCGCTGGTCGTCGGCGACGTCGTCTAGCTCGAGAGGTCAAGCGACGGCGAGGGTTTCCCTAGGGTCCGGTGTTGTAACGAAACCACACCCCGACGTTCACGATCGGAGTATTCATCGGCGTGTGCGTGGGTCCCGACGAGCGAAGCGTAGGAACGCTTCTTGCGAACGTCGGTCGGCGATGTCGACCATCGAACCGTATCGAGTACCCTTGCCGCTTGCCGCCGGGCTATTTGCCCTCACCGCAGCGAGCTGCGTGCGCGCGTACGTTCCTCGCTCGCCCGGCTCGGCGCGCGCAGGAGGTGCCTCGGTTTCGGTGACCGCGCTTTACACGGCACCCCCGCAATCGGTGTACCCGCGCGTGGGGGCGGTTGCCCTCCAAGGTTCTTATAGAAAGAATCAAGGAGTTACCCTGGCCGTGCCCCGTCTCGCGCCGGACGGCGCGTCGCCTTGCTCGGCCGGTGTGCCGGCCAGCACGACCGCATGGGCCGACGATGCCCCCTCTGGCTCGCCGAGCGACCAGACATCGAGCACCACGCAAGCCGGAAGCATGATGGCGATCTTTCGCCGCGATAGTCTCGATCAGCTCGGGCTTCTTCGCGCGCCGACCATCCTCGATGTCGCGGTGTTTCGACGAGATGGATCCCAAGATTGCCTGCGCCTGCCGGTTGTCGTCCATGCGACCGAACCCGAATGGTCCGAGCATCCCGTTTTCTCGCGGGGCGTCGGGGTCGATCTCTTCGTGCCGTTCCGGCCGATCTATGCCGCGGACGCGGCGTCGATGTTCGTCTTTCGCATGGGTCCGTGGGTTGGACCGGTGCGCCTTCGAAGCGAGCTCGGTCTCGGCGGCGCGTTCGAAAAGAACACGAACGCGAACCTCGTGGCGTACGTCTTTCGCGCAGGGATTTTGCTCGACGCGCTCGTCGTGCACACGGGGCGCTTTGGTCTCGGAATTTCAGTCGGCTACGACACCATGGCCCTTTCCCTCCGCCCCAACGTCGAAGGCCTGTCGCACCAGGGAGAAGGCTTCCAGGGCCTCATCCATGGTCCCCGCGCCGGTCTGTCCT
>JBBSDY010000553.1:0-3682 GCA_038240245.1 Polyangiales bacterium | reverse complement strand
GCGATGAAAGGGACCGGGGACGGTTCGCGAAAGCTGCGGAGCTCTACCGCAAGCTCCAGATCGCCAGCCCCGATAGCGCCGAGGCGCGTGTGTCTCTGGTCTCGCTCGGCGATCTGCAGCTATCGCATCTGGCCGATCCCGCGGGTGCGCTTCGCTCGTTCGACGCCTATTTGCGCGTTGGGGGAGGGCTGGCACAAGAGGCCTGGTACGGAAAGATTCGGGCGCTTCGCGCGCTCGGTCGAGCCGCCGACGAGCGGACGGCGATCGAACAGTTTCTCGTGGCCTACCCGGCAGCGGTTCAGGCAAGCGGGCTGAGAGCGCGCCTGTCCGAGTTGCGCTAGGAGAGGTTGTTCGCCGGCGCTAACATCGGTGGCATGCGATGGACAGCCTGGTGGGTCCTCTGCGCCGTGGCGGCAATCGGCTGCGCGGAGCGTGAGGATGCCATTGCCGTCTCTGCTCCCGCATCGAGCTTCGAAGCTGGTCCTCCCTGTACCGTCTTCGCGCAAGGAACGGACTTTGGTCCGTGCGCCGCCACGTACCTCGGCGGTCCGGGCCCGGACCAGGCGAACGCCGTTGCGGTAGGTGCGGATGGTTCGATCGTCGTCGGCGGATCGATCGCCGGCAACGACTTTGGTCTCGCGGCCCTTCGCTTGACCGACGCCGATGCAGAACCTGGCGCCACCCTCGAGGGCTCTGGCGTCATCGTTCGGCTCGACCCATCGGTCCGCGTCGTCGAAAGTATGACCCGCTTCGAAACTGCGATCGTCGATCTCGACGTCGGCTCGGGTGGAGACATCGCCATCGGGGGAGCTTTCGGGATCGCGCGTCTCGATGCCAGCGCGGGCTCGCTTCGCTGGATGCAGAAATGGGATGCCCCGGCGGACAGAGTCTCGCTGGGCGATGACGGTGTGCTCGGTGCGCTCAGCGGCAAGACGGTTCGACTCTTCGACGAGCGAGGGGCGAGCCTGGGCACCGTCGTGCTCACCGACGACGTCGTGGAGGACATCGTGGTCGATGGTGCGAGCCAATCGTTCGTCGTGACCGGCTCGAACCCCGGGGGCGGAGCGGGGTGCGCCACGCGTCTCGCCTTCGTACGAAGCTACAGCTATGCAGGCCAGATCAAGTGGGACGACTACGCTTTTCAAGCGACGGACATCGCCCCCCACTGCTCGAGCACGGCGGGGCGGCGCGTCGCGATGGGCGGCGATGGGAAGCTCTACTTCGGCGGTGAAAGCACGGGAGGCGACACCATCTTCGCCTGGGATCCGACGGACATCACCACGCGGGCGCCCCTCGTTGCCGGTGATTCCTATTCCAATCCGTACAACGCCGGCCGGGCACAGATCGTCTTCGTGGCGCGCCTCGCGGCCGCGACGGGAGCTCTGGAATCGGGCACCCAGATGGTCGCGCGCGCCGTCGAGGGAGAAGCGGGTCCTTCCCTGGCCGCGTCGCTGACGTTGCGCGCGCTCGCTGCGGATCGAGAAGGCAATGTCCTCTTGGGAGGCACCAGCGAGTGTTGCATCGAACATCGCGATCAGCTTTCGATCGCTGGTCAGCCCGTGGGACCTTTCCCGGCGGCTGGCGCGGAGGGCTACGCGCTTCTACTGTCGAACGACTTCGCCACGCGCCGGCTCTGGACGACGTTCACGCGGTCCCACGGCGCTCCCACCGCGGCGGTAGCCTTGTCCAACGCAACCGGGGCTCTCGTCGCGAACGTGCCCGCCGGATCAACGCTCGTCACGAGCCACGCGCTTCAACCCGATCCCGCGGGAGGGGCGGAGGCGTTCGTCGCGTCGTGGAAGACGCGGTAGTCAAACCATCGCGGTCGCCTGTCTCGGCAGAGACATTGGCATCACGCTCACGCCTTGCGGATGCCGGCGATGGGGTCGAACATGCCGATGTTGTCGGCGGTGAGGCCAGCTCCCATCGACAGGCCCATGTACTGGGCTGCGTGCACCAGCACCCCACCCACCGATCCCTTGACGGTCATGGCCTTGCCGGTGGTGGCGAAGGTATCCGAAGCGCCGATGAGCCCGACGACCAGTCCGCCGCCGGTGTTGTGCGGATCGCTCGCCGCGTCATAGGGGCTAAACTCGGTGCAGAGGTAGACCAGCGTGTTGTCGATGAGCGGCGCTCCGGCAAGATCTTTCACCGCGGCGAGGCGGTCGACGAAGTAGCCGATGTCCTTGAACACCTCGGTTTGCATCGAGGTGACGCGCCCCAGATCGCCGACCGCACCCGAGGTCAGGTTGTGCACTTCGCTGTGGTAACCGCTGTAGCCGGGCACCGAGAAATTGTCGCCCGAGGCGCAGCCTTGCTGAAACGTCGCGACGCGACGAGCTCCGCCTTGAAAGGCGGCCACGATGAGATCGGCCATGTAGTTCGAGTGTTGGTAGAAGTCGGTGGTCCCGGTGGCGTAGCAACCTTCGCTGGTGCCCCCGGCGGTGGCCGCGGGAGGCGTCGTTGCCGGCGGCGGCATCATCATCGAGGCACTGGCGGCCTTGCCCTGCAGCTCGGTGATGGCGGCGAGCTGATCGTCGAGCACCGGGCGCGACCAAGATGGCAGCTCGGCCCTCAGCGCCTTGATGTCGCCCGCCACGGCATCGAAGACTCCGGGCGATCCCACCGGGGCGAGGCCCGAGACTGGGGGCGTGCTCAATCCTCCGGTGAGCGAGCACGCGCCCGGCTTCGCATCGCGGCCGAAGACCCGCTTGAAACCTTCTGCGGGATCGTTGAGCGGCGCCGTGGCGCCGGCCTTGGTGGGCTCGCTCCACGAGATGAGAAGGCGCGATCCCGCGGAGACCTTCTGTCCGAGAACCAGTGGCTCCTGGCCGAGTTTTCGCGCGATGATCCAGTCAGCGGACGCCGCTCGCGGATTGTAATAACCGCCATCCTGGTCGGAGCTTCCGCGTCCGGTGAGCACCGCGGTGTTGGCGCCGCTGTGGCCATAGCCCTTCTCAAGACCCGATCCGAGACCTCCTACGAGGAGCATGCGCGACTTGTGCGCAGCCAGCGGGGCCATCACGCCCGTCAGCCCTGCCAGCGGTCCATCGCCAGGCCAGTATCCCGAAGTGTTGGGCGTCCCGTGGGGAAAGAAGACGAAGGCCACGCGCTTTTGCGTGACGTCGGTCGCGCAGAGCGCCTCGAGCTCGTCGAAGAAGGGCGCCAGCACCGCGCCGGCGACGGTCAGGTGCAAAAAACGACGGCGGGTCTTCAGGATCGACTTCATGATTCTCGCGTCCTCTTTCGTGCAGGCCGTCAGTTCTCAGTAGTCCGCAGCGCGAACGAGTCGGAGGCGACCAGCTCAAGCGCCAGTGCGGACAGGCTGCGACCGCCGGTGACGAATGCCTGGTGAATGCGGTCCACGTAGCAGAGATCGCCCTCGGTCTCGAAGCGCCCGCTCACGAACCGAAACCCCTGCAGTGCGAAGCATTCCGAGACCTGTTTGGATGCGGCAAGGCCGGCGGCCATCTCGGTCATGTTCGAGAACGAGACGTTCGCGTCACGTGTCTCGATGATCGCGCCGGCGAGGTTCACGCTCTGTCCGTTGTCCTCGGTTCGGTAGCGCCCCAGCTCGTCGAAGGCTTCGAACGCGTACCCCATGGGATTGAACAGCCGATGGCAGGTGTTGCACTCCGCTGGTCCCATCGTTTTTTCGTAACGCTGGCGGTTGGTGACGATG
>JBBSDY010000552.1:0-3687 GCA_038240245.1 Polyangiales bacterium | reverse complement strand
CGGCATCGTGGATGGTCGCCAGGACGAGCAGCGCGACGGCTGCCGAGCCGGCGAGCCCGTGGACCGTTCCCACGACGAGAGAGCGCAGGGCCTGGTAACGACCGAGGCCTGCGACCGGTCGCGGCTCTTCGGATTCGCCGTGGTGCCCGGCTCGAAGGGTTTTGACCTCGCGGCGAAAGCTGGCGACGTTGAACGCTCCGAGCGCGACGAGCATGAGCGCCACCGAAAACTCCATGGTGAGGCCGACCCTCGCGGGCAGGACGACACCGAAGAGGATGATCGCTCCGCCGACGAGCAAGATGGTCAGCGTATGCCCGAGGCCCCACAGAGCTCCCACCAGGCTGGCGGACCACACCGACTTCTCGCGACTGACGATGGTCGTCACCGCGACGACGTGGTCGGAGTCGGTGGCGTGGCGCATGCCGAGAAAAAAGCCCAGCGCCAAAATGGACAGGAGACTCATGCGGCGCGCAACGTAGCACGAATTTCTAGAAGGGTGCCACGGGCCGCTCGCCCGAGAACCTGTCCCGCCATGGCCGCCCAGCGCAGCTTGACGAGCCACGAGAGACCTGAATGCCGTCGCGCCGGCTCTGCTCGGTTCGATCGGTGTGCATGGTCAGTTGTTCAAGAAGTTGCACGAGAACCACTTGAGCATTTTCTTTCGTTCGTCGGCGGTCAACTGGGGCGCGCAGCTCGGCGGCATGCGACAGCCATAGACGAAGGTCAGCATGCCGCTCTGCGTCCTGGGCAGGTGAATCTCGGCGTACGACCCGAGCAGGGGCGTCGGCGCAATGCCTCCCGCCGTGTGACAGACCATGCACCTGCGACCAAGGATGGGTGCGATGTCGTCCTGGTAGCTCGGCGACGCGTCGGGACAATCGGTGTCATCGGGGTAGTCGTTGGGGCAATCCGCCGGAGCAGGATCTCCAATCGATCCGTCGGGGCCGGGGGTGCACGCGGCCGCGGCGTCCTCTTCGGTCATCGTCGCTGCGTGACCGCACGCAGCCGCCATCGAGCAGAGCGCCATCAGCGCACCCACGAAAAGGCCGTCCCGGCGAGCCCACGGCCGATCCGAACGAGGCTTCTCGAGCAACATTGCGGATGCGGCTCAGTATAGGCCGACCAAGCGCCCCGCAAAGTGCGGTCGTTGGTCGCATCCGAGCGGTGCGCTATGCTGGGACATGTTTCGCCTTGGCTGCCTTGCTCTCGTCGCGCTCGCGGCGTGCGGGAGTCACGGCGGGACGGGCGTCACCAGCTCGAGCGCCACCGGCGCCGACGCCTCGAACGACACGACCGTCGCCGACGATGCTCTGGTCGGCGAGGTGAGCTGCACGGACGACTCGCGCGTCGATCACTACACGGCGAATCTGAAGAAAGCAGGACAGAAGGGCGTCTACACCTTCCAGCTCTCGCAGAGCGATCCGGCGCCCCCGGCCAAGGGCTCCAACGCTTTCGTTCTCAAGATCACGGGCGCGGACGGCATGGCCCTGGGCGGCGAGATGCGTGTCAGCCTGAAGATGCCCGACCACGGCCACGGCACGTCGGTCAAACCCGAGGTGACCTTCGACAGCTCGACGAGCAGCTACTCCGTCACGCCGCTCTACCTCTTCATGGCCGGCGTGTGGCGCATTCAGTTCGACGCCTATGCGGCTGATCCGGACGCCGGACCACCCACCGACACCGCCGTCTTCTTCTTTTGTGTCGAAGGCTAGGGCATACACTTCGCGTGATTCTCGGCGAGCACCTTGTCGTTGGTGGCGGACAGCTCGGTGTGGGTGATGCACGACATCGGCTGCCCCGTTTCGGTGAACATCTCGGTCGCCGTCGCCACCGTCCACACCAGCTCGTCGCCAACGTCGAAGATCGGTAGCTTGGCGCCGAGCGCGGCGGCCTCCGTGTCCGTGAGATCACCGCTCGTGACGAGATCGGCGATGACGTCTTGTCCGACGGGCTGAAGGTGCACTCGCATCGAGACCCGATCGGGGTACTCCGACAGGGTTCGCGTCGTTCCGCGGCGCGGGAAGGCCTGCATCACGTGGGTCTGGTAATAGCGGATGTCGGAGGGCATGAACGTCAGCTGACCGGGCAGCAGATTCGACTCGTAGCTCTGGGCTTGCCAGAACATGTGAGCTTCCTTGCCCTGATCGTCGAACATGCAATCGCGCATCAGCCACAGATCGGGATCGGTCGATGCCGTGACGTCCGTTCCTGCAGCGATGACCCCGCTCTGGTAGATCGGTGCGTCGTTGAGGTAGGCATTGACCTCGACCCATGCGCGACGATCTTGCGCGGCGCCGCTCGGCCACTTGTGTCCCGCAGCGACGTTGTCCAGATAGACGCGCAGCGTGGTGGACTCTCCGATGCCTCGCACGCAAAGGGCGCTCTGTAGGGTGTCGTGCAAAAAAGCCTGCACCGCGGCCTTCTGGTTGTCGGCCTCGGCGAATGGTGTGAGCGCCACGTCGACGCCTTGAAACTGATGGCTGTGCACCTTGCGTGAAAATACGCCCCGTGCCTCGGCCGCGGGCTCGACGTTCTTGCTCTCGAACATGTGGCACTGGGCGCAGGTCTGCCCCACGCTGACCTGCGAGTAGACCGTCCCTTGCCATTCGGCATAGGTGCGCTCGACCTGGGCCCCGTGACCATTGACGATGTCGTGGCAGCTCCCGCAGAGCTGCGCAGATTCGAGCCGGGATCGATCGAGCAGCGTCGAGTACGTGGCAGCGTGGGCCGTGTTGGCGACGGGATCGCTGAACTGACCGCGCATCACGCCATCTTCGGCGAGATGGAGCGGATTGTCGTGCGTACCCTCGATGGCATCGACGCTATGGCAAACGTAGCAAGTTACGCCCTTGAGCTTCTTCGGCAAGGCATCGAGATTGAGACCGTCCTCGGTGGCGCCCGTGCGCACGGCCATCGGTGCGTGGCAATTCACGCAGAACTTGCCGATCTGGGCCTCACGCTGTCCGCGCTTGTTCATCGCCACGAACAGCGGGTCTTCGCCGGCATAGGCGTGCATGCTGCCCGACCAGTCCTGATAGTGCTTGGGATGGCAGGTGGCGCACGACTCGGGGTCCATGAGCGCTTCCTTGCTCAGATACGTCGCCACGGGCTGCGGTCCACCATCGCTGTGCCCACAGCCGACAGCCAGCGCCAGCCAACACCAACATCGAAGCCTCATCGTTGGGCTCCCTCGGCGATCCATTGCTGAATGTCGCAGAACTCGGGCAAGGGCAACGCCGTGTTGCCGGGAGGCATCCGAAAATTCGGATCGGTCGACCATGTCTTGATCACGATGAGGCTGCATGCAGGATCACGGGGCAAGACCCGGGCGCGCCCCCCCTTCTGCCCGAGCAACAGCGCATACGAATCGTCGGCGTTCTCGAAGATGAGCCCGCCCTTGGCGCCGTCGGCGGTGTGGCAGGTGGCCACGCCCTCGGCGCACGTCGGGTGCAGGATCTTGTCGTAGATGGTGCTGTACGTCGGAGGATCGTAAAGGAGCCGGCAATCCTTGGGCACGTCGGTGACGCAAGCGGGCGGATCGTCTGTTTTGCCACCGCATCCGGCCAGAACGACCAACGCGGTGGCCAAAGCGTTGCGAAGAAAGAAAAGCAGGGGCATCGCCAACCTGGCACCGCAGCGTGGACGATTCCGGCCGCTGCGGCAAGCTTTCGCTGGGCGACGCGACCT